>DAINBM010000125.1:0-7100 GCA_036732965.1 Caulobacteraceae bacterium
CCACCACCGCCTGGGCGGTGATCTTCTACGCCCTGTCCGTGTCTGCGACGGGTGTGCTGATGGCCATCCTGGTGCTGACCGCGCGGCGGCCGGCCCTGATGCGGCCGGGGGAGACGGCAGGGGGGACGCTGCGCCTGTTTCTGCGCTCGGTCGGCGTGCCGCTGGTCTTTCTGGGATCGTGCCTCGTGGCGATCGACAACCCGCTGCCGGCGCCCCTGCTCTGGATGCTGATCCCGTTGGTGATCCGCCTGCTCGGGGGCCTCGGCCACTGGATCGGGGATCGCATGGATGCCGCCCGGTCTGTGTCGCCCTGACCCTTGGTCACACGGGAAATCGGGAGTGCGAAAGCCGCGATCCGTCTGGTAGTCTCCGCCCGCAACAGTCAGGTGGAGCGACCCGTGGCCCGTGTGAGACGCCGATCCAGCCTCGTGGCGGCCCTGTTGGCCGTGACCGCCATCAGTCCCGTCCCGGCCCGGGCCGGAACCGCCGAGGACGCCCTGTCCCGGTGTCTGGTCAGGGCCTCCACGCCGGCGGACAACGAGACGCTCGTGTTCTGGATGTTCGCCGCCATCTCGGAAAACCCGAAGCTCGCGCCCCTGGCCAACCTCTCGCCGGCCCAGCGGGACACCTTCGACATGCAGGCCGCGGCCCTGTTCCAGCGGCTGCTGCTCAAGGACTGCCGGGCCGAATCCCTTTCGGCGCTGCAACAGGACGGGACCAGCGCCATCGGCCACAGCTTCGAGCTTCTCGGCTCCACGGCGGGGCGCCAGATGATGACCAATCCCCAGGTCCTGGCCGCCATGCAGCACATGACCCGCAACCTTGATCCGGTCCAGTGGCGGGACTTCGCCGCCGAGGCGGGTCGCATGGCCGAGCCCGAGGCAGGGCCGGCACCGTCGCCTCCGAAATAGGTCGCCGAACGAGCGCCTCGAGGTGCGCGCCGGATATGACAACGCCGACGAAGCGGGTGGCTTCGTCGGCGTTGGCAGGGTCGGGGAGGGGAATCCGGCTCAGGCGGCCTTGATCAGGGACTTGGTCAGGAGGCCGATGGCGGCGTCCCGGTCGATCTGCTCGATGGCGGCCACTTCCCGGGCCATGCGGTCGAGGGCCGATTCGTACAGCTGCCGCTCCGAATAGGATTGTTCCGGCTGATTCTCGGCCCGGTGCAGGTCGCGGACCACCTCGGCGATGGAGACCAGGTCCCCGGAATTGATCTTGGCCTCGTATTCCTGGGCCCGGCGGCTCCACATGGTGCGCTTCACCCGGGCGCGACCCTTGAGGGTCGTCAGGGCCGAGGTGACCACGTCATTATTGGCCAGGGGACGCAGACCGGCAGTCTTCGCCTTCCTGGTCGGGACGCGCAGGGTCATCTTCTCGTGGTCGAAGGTAATCACGTAGACTTCGAGGGAAATTCCCGCCACATCCTGGGTCTCGATCCCGGCGATCCGGCCGACGCCATGCGCCGGATACACAACATGATCGCCTGCCGCGAAGACCTGACCACTGGTGCTCATGGAAGTTCCTTCTTTTTATGACCCGCACTGGGCTTAGCCGCGTCGCATTTCACAGAAACAAACGCCCGTCGTCCGATCGAAAACCGGATCCGGGGCACTCGGCATCTGTCAATGGTTCAGATCACCCTTCGGACACGATGGGTCCACACCTTGCAACTGCGGCGGTGAAACAAATGGGCGGAGTGAAAGTCGCCTTCGACGACTGACCAACACCGCAGTCTTCTTGTAGCACAAGTCCGGTCGCTTTCAAAGGGTTGCATTAACACCTTCGAGACGTCGCGCGACAGGGTCGGCGAAAACTGGGTAACCGTCGGCAAGGACCGGCGCCGGAACGGACGGCTGGCCGGACGGGCCGCGTGAACTCAGGATCCCTTGCCGGGCTTTTCGGAGAAATACTTCTCGAACTTGCCCGTTTCGCGCTCGAACGCCTCGGCGTCGGCGGGGGGCTGGCCCTTCACGGTGATCCGTGGCCAGATCTTCGCATAGTCCGCGTTCACCCGCAGCCACTTGCCGTCGTCGTCATCGGCCGTGTCCGGCTTGATGGCATCCACCGGGCATTCCGGTTCGCACACGCCGCAGTCGATGCACTCGTCGGGATTGATGGCCAGGAAGTTCTCGCCCTCGTAGAAGCAGTCGACGGGGCACACCTCGACGCAGTCCATGAACTTGCACTTAATGCAGGGATCCATAACGATGTAGGTCATGCGCGCGGGACGTCCGGTAGGGCCGACCACTGACGGCCGGGGATCTGTGACGAGCCCGGAAATGGGGCGCCGGAGGGGGGACTGTCAATGCCACCCCGCTTTTTCAACGCCTGGAGCTCTGGGGAACGGGCCGTTAACCCCGATCTAACGCAGCGTCGTCATTGTCCGATCCTGTGAAGCCTGGTCCCCACCATAGCCGCCCCGGCCGACGTCGGCGTGCGATCAGCGTGCTCCTCGCCATGAGCCTGGCGGGGCAGGGGCTTCTGGCACCCCTCGCCCAGGCCGCCGCCGGGCCGGGGACTGGCGCGCACCCGGGGCTGGCGCGCACGACAACCGCCGACGAGGAGCCCAGCCCGCTGGACATCCGGGTGGGCTCGGGGCCGCAACTGACGCGAATCGAGTTCCGCGGGGCCCGCCTGCTGCACAGCCGTCGCGACGGCGCGGCGCTGGTCCTGCGCTTTGCCCTGAAATCCGCCCCGCTCATGCCCCGGCTGCACGTGGATCCGCCGCCGTATCTGAAGAGCGCCGATGCCCGGATGACGGGCGGCGGGGCGGAGGTGCGGCTGACCCTGAAGGACGGGGCCGACGGCAAGGTGATCTCCGACAACGGCGCCTCCGTGGTGACCCTGTACCCGTCCGCGACGGGTGAGCCGCACAAGGACGGGTCCGGTGCTGGTCGGGATGACCCGATGCCTCAGGGCGGCGAGGTCAAGGTTGCGGCGCAGATGTCCGGTGCCGCGGCCGTGCTCCGGTTTCCCTGGCGCGCACCGCTGGGGTCGGCCGTGTTCCGCCGGGGAGACGGTGTGTGGATCGTGTTCGACCGCCCCGCCGCGCTCAGCCTTCCGTCCCTGACCGGATTGCGCGGGCCGGACGGCAAGCCGCTGGTGCGCAGCGCGCGGATCCTCTCGGGCAAGGGATATGCCGCCCTGCGGCTGGCGGTACGTCCGGATGTGCCGGTCAGCGCCCAGGCCGAGGGCGCGGAATGGATCGTGACCCTGGGCGCTGCCCAGGGGACCCCACCGGATCCGGTGACCGTCACCGTCGACCAGACCGGCGCGGCAGGCCTGGCCGCTGCCGTGGCCGGGATCACCGGCGTGTTCTGGGTGCAGGATCCCGTCGTCGGAGATCGGGTGGCCGCGGTCACGGCCCTCGCACCGGTCAAGGCCGAGGTGCAGCGCCGCAGCTTCGTGGGCGGGGCCCTGCTGCCCACCGCCCAGGGACTGGCCGTGGAAGCCGTGGTGGACGACCTTACGGTCGTCGCCAGCCGCGACGTGGTGCTGATCGCCCGGCCGAACGGCCTGAGCCTGGCCACCGCCACCGCCGATGTGCGGTTCGGCGCGGCGGCGATGGGCGACCCCCAGCCGGCTGCGGAACCGGCGGTGGTCGACTTTGCCAACTGGTCAAGGGTCGGGCCCGATGGGTTCAACGGCCGTTATGCCCACCTGCTCGAAAAGGCGTCGGCAGAGGCGGCGGAGCACAAGTCGGGCAAGGTCCAGTCCCGCATGGCGCTCGCCCGGTTCCTGATCGGCTCCGAACTGAACTTCGAGGGGATCGGTGTCCTCAACCTCCTGGCCAAGACCGATCCGACGGTGCTGGGCAGCGCGGAGTTCCGTGGTCTGCGCGGGGCCGCCAAGGCCATGTCCGGCCGCTACAAGGATGCCATCGCCGAATTCTCTGCCCCGCCCCTTGCCGAGGAACGGTCCGCAGCCCTCTGGCGCGGCTACATCGCCGTGCGCACCGGGGATCTGGCCGGGGCCCGACAGCCCTTCACCATGGGCCGCCTGGCCCTGGCCGGTTTCAATGGCCACTGGAAGGCCAAGCTTGCCCGGGCCCAGGCCGAGGCGCAGCTGGCCGCCGGTGATGTGCAAGGCGCCCGCCAGGCCCTGGCCACGGCCACCGCCGCCACGGCCGATGACGAGGACGAGGTGATGGCCGCCCGGCTGGACATGGCCCGCCTGCTGGAGGCCGACGGTCACTGGAGCGAGGCCCTGAACCTTTATGACGAGGTCGGCCGGGCCCGTTATGGTGCCGTCAGTGCGCCGGCGGCCCTGCGGGCGCTGCAGATCCGTGTGCAGCACGGCCAGCGGACCCCAAGCCAGGTGGCGCCTGAACTCGACAGCCTGCGCTTCCGCTGGCGCGGCGATGCCACGGAACTGGAGGTGGTCCGCACCCTCAGCCGGATCGAGCTGCAGCAGGGCCGCTATCGCGACGCCCTGGAGGTGCTGCGCTCGGCCAGCAAGCGGCTCGCGGACCTGCCCGCGGCCGTTGCCATCCAGACCGACCTCAGCCAGGCCTTCCGGGCCCTGTTCCTCGACGGTCGGGCGGATGGCATGCAGCCGATCCAGGCGCTGGGCCTGTTCTATGATTTCCGGGACCTGACCCCCATCGGCAATGATGGGGACACCATGGTCCGGCGCCTCGCCCACCGGCTGGTGGACGTGGACCTGCTGGGCCAGGCGGCCGAGTTGCTCAAGTACCAGTCCGAGCAGCGGCTGGACGGGGTGGCCCGGGCCGACGTGGCCACCGACCTCGCCACCATCTATCTGATGGACCACAAGCCCGAGGACGCGCTCGGCGCGATCAATGGCTCACGGACCACGGTCCTGCCCTCCTGGCTGAATGCCCAGCGGCGGCTGGTGGAGGCCCGGGCACTGATGGCGCTCGGCCGCAGCGACCATGCCATGGAGGTGCTGTCCCAGGACAAGTCTCCCGAGGTGGTCGCCCTGCGCGCCGAGGCGGCCTGGGCCGGTCACGACTGGGCCAAGGCGGCGGCGGCGTATGATTCCCTGCTCGGACCCCGCTGGAAGGCTCCGGGTCCCCTGACGCCGGAGGAGGAGGGGCGGCTGATGCGTGCGGGCGTGGCCTACAGCCTGGCGGGAGATGACGCGGCCCTGACCCGGTTGCGGGGGCGCTATGCCAAGCTGGCGGACGCCGCCCAGGCCAAGGAGATGCTGCGGATCGCCCTCAGCGGCATGGCGGCGGGAGATGCGTCTCCGGCGGCCTACGGCCGGGCCGTGGCCGAGGTGGACAGCTTTGCCGGCTGGGTCGCGACGATGAAGAAGAAGTTCCTGGAAAAGACCGACGCCAAGGTGGCGCGGCAGGCCCCGGTTCCCGAGGCCCGCAAGGGCTGATCAGACCCCCAGCATCGCCCACAGGTCATAACCGGCCGCCGCGGCGAGGTCCGCCAGCTGGCGGCGGTCGTCGCCGGCCATGGCCCGGCCGACGGCCCATGCCGTGATCGACCGGGTGCCGGAGCGGCAGAAGGCCAGGGTCGGCCCGTCCGCTTCGGCCATCGCCCGGGCCATCGCCTGCAGCTGCGGCGGCGAGGCACTGCCCACGATCGGGATGTGCTGATAGGCGAGCCCTGCGGCCACGGCGGCAGACTGCATCTCGGCGGCGCTGGGCTGGCCGGGCTGCTCCCCGTCCGGCCGGTTGTTGATCACCAGCCGGTAGCCGAGGGCGGCGGCGGTGGCCATGTCCTGCGGCAGCAGCTGAGGGGCCACGGCCAGTGCGTCGGTGACCTTGCGGATATCGGCCACGGGCTCAGTTCTCCCGCTTGCAGCGGACGGCGGACTGGTGGTTCACCTTGCAGAAGAAGCTGCCCAGCATGCCCGGCGTCACCACCAGGGCATCCCCCTTGCGCGGGGCCACCGGCATGTCGCCGTCGAGCTGCAGCCAGGTGGCACCTTCGACAGTCGAGAGGACGTACCGCCCGGGGGCCAGCTCCCGGACGCCGGAGAGGACCAGGTCCACCTGCCGGATCGGTTCGTCGCGGGTGGCCGCGGTGCCCCCGCCGAACAGGGACAGGCTGGGCAGGGTCAGACCGAAGGCCTGGCGCTTGACCTCCCGCACCCGGGCCTGATCCACCACCACCACCTCACCGGTCTTCTCCGCCTCGTCGAGCACGGCGGTGGCGCGGTCGAAACAGGCCAGTCGCTCGGCATCCGCCGTCAGCTTGCGGCAGTCCACCACCGCCTGCAGCACCTTCACCCGTTCCGCCGGAAGGGGGGCGGTGGGAGTGGCGGCCCCGGCGGTGGTCTGGACCGTCAGCAGGGCAAGGCCCGCGAGACCGGTGGCGAGGATCGGGGTGCGGGATCGGTTCGGCTGTTGCATGGCGAGATCCTACTCCAGGCCGCCGACCAGGGCCACCGGCGACAACACGCTGGAGTCCTCCGCCCGGGCGCTGGCGTGGCGGGCGGCGCTCAGCATCGCCCGGGTCTTGGGATCGTTGAGGGTGGCGCCCAGTTCGATGAGGGCATGGGCGCTGTCGGCCCCGGCCTCCATGGCCTGTCCGAAGCCGGCGAAGGGCGAGCGGTCGCGGGGCAGGTAGCGCAGGGGCACGGTCTCGTCGGCCTTGAAGCCGGCCAGACGGCGGGCGTCCGCCACGGCCACGTCGAAGCCGCCCAGCTTGTCCACCAGGCCCAGCTCCCTGGCCTGCAGTCCGGTCCATACCCGCCCCTTGGCGATCTCGCGCACCCGGTCCGGGGACAGCTTGCGACCGTCGGCGACCCGCTGGACGAAGCCGTCATAGATCCGGTCCATCCAGCCCGCGAACTGCGCCCGCTGCCGGGGCGTGAAGGGCTGGCCATTGCCGAAGGCCCCGGCATAGTCGTTGCCGACGGTGATCTGCCGGGTGTCCACGCCGAACCGCGCGAGAGCCGGGCCGAGCACGAACTTCCCGCCGAACACGCCGATGGAGCCGGTCAGGGTGGTGGGATTGGCCACGATCTCCGTCGCGCCGGACGAGATCCAGTAGCCGCCGGACGCCGCATAGGTGCCCATGGACACCACCACCGGCTTGCCCGCCGCCCGGGCGGCGCGGACCGACGCCAGGATCTGTTCCGATGCCGTGTCCGACCCGCCGGGGGACGAGACGCGGAAG
>DAINBM010000126.1:0-7063 GCA_036732965.1 Caulobacteraceae bacterium
AGGATCGCGTCGGGTCCGCCCGGCGCGCTCCTTTCGTTTCCGCCGCCGCCCGCAGGCGTCAGGCGCGACGGGCAACCACCACGAACTCGTTGTAGCGGAACAGCCGCCCGGCCCAGCGGGGGAACGGGAAGGAATAGGCGCGCGACGCGACCAGGCCGAGCTCCGCCACGATCTGCCCGAGCCCGTCGAAGTCCAGAAATCGCACATGCGAGGCATCGGACGCATAGCCGGCCTCCTGCGGCGTGATCAGGATGACCTGCCCCCCGCTCCGAAGCCGGGGCAGATAGGCGCGGATCAGGTCGGTCGGCTGGTCCACGTGCTCCAGCACATGGGCGAACAACAGGGTGTCAAAGGTCAGATCCGGCAGCTCATCCGGCGTGTAGGCCACGAACCCCGCCGCCCGGGACTGCGCCACACACTCCGTATTGGGGTCCACCCCCACCCCATGGCCGCCGAGATTTCTCAGGTTCCGCCCGACCCCGCATCCCACATCGAGGGTGAAGCCCGGCCGGAGGCTTTGCAGGTTGAACCGGTAGGGGGCCTGGACGTCCAGGACCTGCTTCCAGCCGCTCCGCTGCAGGCGCGTCAGCCGACGGGCATAGTCGGCAGAGAGGCTGCTTTCGATCTTGTCGTTCACCTTCGGATCTTTCGCATTCAAAATCTGGAGCCGGTCTGTTACGCACCGGGGCCGCCGCGAAACCGGACCGCATCACGGACAGAACCACCACTTCGTTGACATTTTGCAGCGACGATCCGCGCTTCGATCGGGGCCTCGACCGCGACCGGATCCCGGGAACCGGATGACCGCAAGGGGGCCGACATGTCCGATGCCGATGACCCAACCCGCAGCCCGGCGCCGGGACCCCGGCCCCTGAGCCGGCTCGCCTTCCAGCTGGGACGGTTCCTGCTGACGGGGGCCACGACCACGGCCGTGGCCTATGGCGTGTTCATGGGGGCAGGCCTGGTCATGCACTATGCGCTGGCCTCCCTGACCGCCTGGGTCGTCAGCGTGCCGGTCGGATTCCTGCTCAACCGCCGCTTCACCTTCGAGATCTCGGACCGGGCCGGTCTATTGCCCCAGTTCGTCAAGTTCGCCGCCGGATCGACCCTGCAGCTGGCGCTGAACGAGGTCTGCCTCTTCATCTTCATCGGTCAGCTCGGCCTGTCGCGGAGCCTGGCCTTCGGCCTGACCCTCGCAGTCACGGCCAGCTCGAACTTCCTCTATCTGCGGCAGGTCACCTTCCGGGCCCGCCACTCCCGCCCCCCCGACCGCCCAGGTCAGTAACCCAGCCGGTAGACGAAGGCGATGAGGTCGCCGATGGCCCCGGGCCACAGCCTGCGGAACATGATCAGGTCCTCCCGGGCCCGGCGCCCGTCCCGGATCAGGGCCGCGGTCTCCGTCAGCGCATTGTGTCGACGCCCCACCACCCTCGCGTTCACGTGCAGAAAGGTCTCGCCCCGGTCCAGCAGGCTCATCCAGGCATCCCAGTCGAGATTGCTGGCCAGACTGTCCGAGAACCGGAAATCCCCCAGGCGCTGGCGGTCATAGGTCACCGTCGAGCACGGCAGGGTGTTGCCCAGCGCCAGGATCGCATGCAGGGAGCGACCACCGACCCGCTCCCGTCCCCCGATGGCGAAGAACTGGATCAGGTGCTTGATCTTGCTGATCTTCGAACTCTTCGGCTGTCCCTCGTCGTCGATCTCCTCATAGCCCGTGAAACACAGCACCGCCTGGTGCCAGCGGCCGAAGGCGTCGAGGGTCTGCTCGGCGAAGGTGGGATAGTAGACATCGTCCTGGTGGGCCAGGGTGACATAGCGCGCCTCCGTGGCCGCCAGCCCGAAGGCCCAGTCGGCGGCGATCCCCGCCCGCTGCGGATTGACCTTCACCGGGACGCCGAACCGGGCGGCCACCTCGTCGATATAGGCCGATGGGGTGGAGGTGGTGATCACCACATTGGACGCCACGGTCTGGGCACAGACCGAGGCGACGCAGGCGGGCAGGAACGGGGAGTCCTTGTAGGCCAGCACCACGAAGCTGTGGCTCCGGTCCGACCGCCCCCCGCCGGGGCCATGATCGATCAGCGACCGGGAACCGTCGAGGAACCGCGCCCGGTTGCCCCCGAGCACCGCCAGCAGGAAGCCGAAGAACACCGTCTGCCCGGCCAGGGTCAGGAACAGGACCCCGACCACCGGAAGATAGACGCTGTAGGCCGCGCCGAAGGACCGCTCGACCCAGGACGCGGCCACATGGCCCAGCACGGCGAGGCCGAGGCTGAACAGCACGCCCCCCGCCAGCAGCATGGACTCGAGGGACAGACGCCGCGCGAGCAGCACGCTCAGCGGTCCCGGTCGCCGGAACCCTTCCCGCAGGCCGTACAGATGTCCTGCCACGGCCAGCATCATGGCCAGATGGCTCAGGCCGAGCATGGCGGCGGCCAGGATCACCCAGTAGTTGCCGATGGCGTCCGGCGTGGGATCGCGGCTCAACTCGTGCAGTCCGGCGCGGACCAGGACGGCAAGGCTCCAGCTGCCCAGCAGGAGGGCGGGTGCCGCATAGACGCCCACCGGACTGAGCATGAGCAGATAGCGGATCTCGCCCCAGAGGTTGCCCAGGCGGTTCGACACAGGCGGGGTCGAAGGCGTCCCGATTGGCGCGCTCAAGGGATGTTCGTCGATCCGCTCCCCGCGCAGGGCCGCCTTGGCCAGCATCTCGCCCGCCAGCTCGTCGTGGATCCCGCCGAGCTTCTGCCGGTCCCAGCAGCTGCGATGGAGGGTGCGGAGGCGACAGCGGATGTCGGTGGCCTCGATCCCGAACAGTCGGCGCGCGAGCCAGCGCTTCAGCTGGCGCGCCAGACCGGTCCCGAGGCGGTGCGGATGCCCCGCGGCCGGGCGATGGTCGGGCCGGATCCCATTGCACAGCCCCGCCCCGTCGATCAGGGCCCGGACCATGGGCACGGCATCGGACAACCGGTATTGCCCGCTGGCATCGCTGAGGACCAGAAAGCGCCCGCGGGTCGCCTGAACGCCCTGGCGCAGGGTCACGCCATAGCCGGCCTCGCCGGACTGGATCCGGCGCACCTTCGCGGGCGCCCCGCCCGGCAGGTGAACCGGCCCGTCGCAGTCACAGGCCAGGGTCACGTCGGCGGTCAGGGCCAGCTCGGACTGCAGGGCCGCGACGAGATCACGGGCCTCCGTCAGCACGGACGCAAGACCGGCGTGACCGCTCCGGGCATAGATGACGATGGAGACGTCGATCTCCCCGTCCCGCCCCTGGCCGTCGGACTGTTCGGACACGGTCATCCCCGCTCGCTCATCGTGAAAGACGTTAGGCGGGCAGCGTAAACGCGGTATGAACCCGGCCCGGTCAGCGCACCGGCCCGACGGCCCGCGCCTGCAGCACGGGACCACAGCGGCCGTCGGCCTGCAAACGGGACAGGCTTGCAGACCGTTCGCCCTCCCGGGAAGAGGCCTCGGCGAGGGGCTGTGGCAGGATCCCGAGCGCCTGTCCGGCCGTCCGGTCGAAGACCGCCACATGCCCGAGCCCGCAGGCCCGGGTGATCAGGGCCGGCGGCAGGGCCAGCGCCGACATCACCACGGGCCGGTTGCGCAGCCAGGGATCATTGCGGACCAGATCGTCGCCGAAGGCGAGGCCGTCGGAATTGACCAGCACCACATCCGCACCGCTGTGGGCGATCACGGCCTCTGCCCGGACATAGGGGACGCTGAAGCGCCACGCCTGTTCCATGCGGATGGGGATCAACACCAGGGCGCAGATCACCCCACACGCGATCGTCATGGGTAGCGCCCCGCGCGCCAGCCCGCGCCCCGCGGCCCGCGGCCAGACCGCCGTCGCCCCCCGGACCGCGATCAGTACGACGCTGCCGAGCAGCCCGTGCAGGTAGCGATAGCCCCATCCGTGGCCCTGATAGGGAATGATCACCGTGACCAGGCCGAGGGTCAGGACGATGCCCCCCACCAGGCCCCGCTCCACCCCTCCGGCACGGACGGCCAGGGGAGCCCCCACGAGGAACAGGGCCAGGGTCAGCGGGTTCTGCCAGCTGGCGGCGCGACACAGGTTCTCCAGCTGCCACTGCAGGGCGTGAGGGCTGAGGGACTCGAGCTGCGACCAGGCGATCCTTGCGGGATCCAGCACCGTGGCAGCGTCATGGGGGCGCGTGAGGTGCGCGCTGCCGAGCGCCAGGTCCCAGTAGTGCGGCCACAGCCCGGCCAGGGCCAGATAGCCGACGGTGTGGAACACCGCCCGGCCCACGCGCCGGTCCAGCCACAGCTGCAGGACAAAGGGCGCGGCGAACAGGGGATGGAAGGCCAGCTGGTGCAGTCCCGTGGCCGCCGCTGCGGTCAGCAGGGCCAGCACCTGGCTCAGCCGTCCGCGCGCAAGGAACAGGTTCAGCCACAACAGGTTCAGGGCCAGATGCGCCGACATGGCATAGGCGGTCATGGCGGTCAGCAGGAGCTGGGACGAGCTGGCCAGCAGCAGAACAGCGACCAGTCCTGCCGTGGACGTCTCCGGCCACAACCGCCGGGCCAGGCGATAGATCAGGGCCACGCTCAGCGCCGCCAGGGCACCACCCGTGGCCGCCCGCAGGCCAGCGCTGTCCATCGCGGCGTGGAGCATGGCATTGACCGGATAGTAGGACGAACTCCACCCCGCGCCGCTTCTCAGGAAGATCTGGAAGGACGGGGCCATGGCGAAGTCGAAGGGTCGCCACTGGCGCGGGAGCGGCGCGATCAGGGCTCCGTGCCGGAAGATCTGCGCATCGAACAGGGCCATGGCCTCGTCGGCGGACAGGGGCTGCCCACCGAAGACCCGGTAACTCCCCAGCCAGCCGGTCAGGCAGACGGCGATGGCGATCAGCGCGACGGTCAGCCGCGGCCGCACGGACAGCGCCGCCGTCACCGGGCGCAGATGGGGCCTCGACCGGTCGAGACCGGGGAGCAGGCAGATGAGGCCGATCGTCAGCCCGATCCCCAGCAGGTCCTGGGCGGTGAAGAAATAGGATGACAGATCGTCACGCCGCACGACCAGCACGGCCAGTTCCGTGGCCAGAACCAGCCCCACCAGCCAGAGGAGGGCGTTGCGCCTCACAAGCTTCAAGTCCAATGCCACGCATCCATCTACCGCCGACGCCCGGCCGCTGGCGGCGGGCCACAGGCCGATCGTCGGGCAATTCGCCCCCGGAGGACATCCGTCATGACCGCCCCACCGCGCACGGCCCGGGGACCGACAATCGGAGCTTAACCATCCCCGCCCTATCGTCGTCTCCGCCCAACGGCCGTTCCCGGCAGCCGAACCTCACCCCGGGGCCCGGGCCCCGCTCCGAAAGTCGCAGTGTCAGCCCGCCATGGAACAGATCGACGCGCTCATCAAGACCGATCATGACCGGACCGTCGCGGCCCTGATCCTGGGATTGGGTGCGTTGATCCTCGCCCTGACATCTCCCCAGATGTTCGGCGACGGCGACACCAACTGGCACGTGGCCACGGGTCTGTGGATCCTGGACCACGGCCGTATCCCCGCCACCGATCCCTTCTCCTTCACCGCCGTGGGCCGGCGGTGGATCACCCACGAGTGGCTCTCCGAAGTGACCATGGCCCTCGCCTTCAAGGGCGCGGGATGGAGCGGTGTCCGCGTCCTGATCAGCCTCGCCTTTGCGGCCGGCATAACCCTCTTTGCCCGCGAGCTGCTGCGGTCGCTCAATCTGGTCCCGACGCTCATCGTCGCTGTGATTCCCGGCCAGCTCCTGCTGCACCACGTCCTCGCGCGCCCGCACGTGCTGGTATTGCCCCTGATGGCCCTGTGCATGGTCGAGCTCCTGGCGGCACGGCGGCAGGGGCGGCTGCCGTCCCTGTGGCTCCTCCCGATGATGACCGCCTGGTCGAATCTCCATGGCAGCTACATCTTCGGCCTCGCCTTCATGGGCGTCTTCGGGCTGGAAGCCTTGCTGGATGCCCCCGCCGAGCGGATCCGGACCGGTCTGAAGTGGGCCGCGTTCGGCGCGGCCGCGCTGGCCTGTTCGGTGATGACACCGAACCTCATCGATGGGCTGGTCTATCCCTTCTACGTCATGAACATGAAGGACCTGCAGGCCATCGACGAGTGGAAGCCCGCCGACTTCTCGTCCCTGTCGGAACTCGAGGTCCTGCTGATCGCGACGATCTTCCTGCTGTTCTACAAGAAGCTGTCCCTGGGCATCGTCCGCATCGGGCTGTTGCTAACCCTGCTGCACATGACCCTGCAGCATGTCCGCCAGGAATTCGTCCTGGCCCTTGCGGGCCCCCTTCTGCTGGCCCAGCCTCTGGGCAACGCCCTCAAGCCCGTCGAGGCACCACGGCCCCCGTCACCCACCCCGCCGGACCTCGCCCCGGCCGGACCCGGACGCGGCGGGTGGGCGATGGCGGCGGTCGCCGTCGCCACGGTCCTCGTCGCCGGTGGACGCCTGGCGTTGCCCGAGGCACGGGTGGATTCCGAGACCACCCCCGTCACCGCCCTGTCCCATGTCCCGGCCGAGATCCGCGCCCAGCCGGTCTTCAACGACTACAGCTTCGGGGGCTGGCTGATCTTCAACCATGTCCGCCCGTTCATGGATGGCCGCTCGGACATGTATGGCGACGCGCTGTTCCGGACCTTTCTCGACGTCTGGCGCGGCGATTCCGACGTCATCACCCGGACCCTTGGCGCCTACCGGGTCGGCTGGGTGATCGCACCGCCCTCGAGTTCGCTGATCCACTGGGCCGCCCGGGCACCGGACTGGCGGCGGCTCTATCAGGACAAGTGGGCCGCGGTCTATGTGCGCCGCACGCCCCTTCCGGCCCGTTAGCCGGCGGCCTCGCTCAGACCGCTCTCCGCCAGCAGCAGCGCCCCGATCGCACCGGCCCGGTCGCCGAGCCCCGGCGGGACGATGTAGTCGGTCGCCGAGGCTGCCAGCCGGGGATGCGCGACATAGTCCGCCAGCGCGGCCGCACAGGCCGTGCGCACCCGGGGAAACAGTGCCGCATTGCTCATGACGCCCCCGCCCAGAACAATCCGCTGGGGCGAGGTCAC
>DAINBM010000127.1:0-7061 GCA_036732965.1 Caulobacteraceae bacterium
CCGGCGCGACCGGCGATCTGGCCGATCTCCTGCGGGGTGAGCCAGCGGCTGCGGCGCCCATCGAACTTGCGCAGGCCGGCAAAGGCCACATGGTCCACGTCCATGTTCAGCCCCATGCCGATGGCGTCGGTGGCCACCAGGAAGTCCACCTCGCCGGACTGGTACAGCGCCACCTGGGCATTGCGGGTGCGCGGAGAGAGCGAGCCCATCACCACCGCTGCGCCCCCCCGCTGGCGACGGATCAGCTCGGCAATGGCGTAGACATTCTCGGTGGAGAACGCGACCACGGCGGAGCGCCGGGGTAGCCGGGTCAGCTTCTTGGACCCGGCATAGCTGAGCTCCGAGAACCGCTCCCGCGTCACGAAGCTGGCATCGGGCAGCAGGCGCCGGATCAGGGGGGCGACGGTGAGGGCCCCGAGGAACAGGGTCTCGTACTTGCCGCGGGCGTGCAGCAGGCGGTGGGTGAAGATGTGTCCCCGCTCCCGGTCGGCGCAGAGCTGGATCTCGTCCACCGCCAGGAACTCCACCTCCCGGCCCAGCGGCATGGCCTCCACCGTGCAGACGAAATAGGTGGCCCGGGGCGGGACGATCTTCTCCTCGCCGGTGATCAGGGCCACGGCTCGGGGGCCCCGCTGCTTGACGATGCGGTCATAGACCTCCCGGGCGAGCAGGCGCAGGGGCAGGCCGATCATGCCCGAGGCATGGCCCAGCATCCGCTCGACCGCATAGTGGGTCTTGCCGGTGTTGGTCGGTCCCAGCACCGCGATCACGCGGGACGGGGCAAGGCCTGCAGCGCGGTCGGACATGGTCCTTAACTGGCGTGTGGCGAGGCGACTCGCAAGCCCTGATCGCTGCCGCCGATGTTCCCGTTAAGTCCTGTAAATCCTTATGGTTAATTTCTGGAACGCAGACGAAACGAATCAGGACCGAATCAGTGACCGCCGCCGATTCGGCCTTTGTTCCCTACAAGATGTGGCGCCTCGCGCCCCCCTTGACCACCAGAGGTCTCCGGCCGCGCCGGCTCCGCAAAGGTCATGCTGCACCGCACACAAGGCTCTAACTGATCGTCGATCAGGTTTTATGAAATCTCTGTAATCCGGACTCACGGTCGGCTGAGGCGTCCCCGAGACCCGGGCCGAACCTGCGCCTTGGGCCTTTAGAGTTCTGAATAGCCTCATCAATTTTCATGACAGGATTTTCATGTGGCAAAGCCTTGCGCGGTGCTGCACTGCGAAGTATATACGACCCGTGCAGCGCTTTGCGGCGCTGCTGCCCTTCCTGGGCGTTTCCTCCCTATGAACTGCGGCGCCTGCGGGCGCCGCTTTTTTTTGGTCTGGCGCCCGGCCGTCCCACGGGCCCCGCAGGACCTCGCCCCGAGCGCATTGGCGGAACCGGCGAACCGCTGTAGGACCGGTCCAGCCGGAGGGTTCGACCATGTTTGCCGCTTTGCCACTCCTGGGTCTGCCGGTCCTTGTCTATGTCCTGTACGCCCTGACCTTTCCCGGCGGTGCCGCCGACCTGCCCGAGGCGCACATGGCCCAGCCCCTGTTCACCGTGGCCATGGCGTCCGGCGTGAGCTGGCCGGTGCATGTGGGAGACCTGTTCGTCTTCGCCTCGGTGGTGATCCTGTTCGTGGAACTGCTGAAGGCCACCCAGTCCGGCCGGGTGGCGATCATCAATCACAGCCTGGCCATGCTGCTGTTCATCACCTGTCTGGTGGCCTTCCTGCTGCAGCGGACCTGCGCCACCTCCACCTTCTTCCTGATCACGGCCATGGTGCTGCTGGATGTGCTGGCCGGATTCATCGTCACCATGGCCTCGGCCCGGCGCGAGATCGACCTCGTCCGCTGACGCCCCCTCCCCTTCACCCGAGGGCGGAGAACACCAGCGTGGCCAGGGCGATGTCGATCAGTCGAAGCAGAAGGGTCGCGCGCATCGGGGTCCCGCCGCAGGGTTAAGGCCCGATTCACCCTGCAAGGATCGCGCCACACCGGGCGGGAAACGCCCACTCCCCCGGGGGTTGTGAAATGTTGACGGTGTTTAGATATGGACTAGACTTGGACCGCTGACATGGCGGGAGTATTTCATGGGCCGCACCCTCGTTCTGACCGGACCGACCCGCGGCCTCGGACTGGCCACCGCCCGGGCCCTGCTGCGCCGGGATCCGGACGCGACCCTCATCCTGGCAGGACGGGACGAGACCGCCCTGGCCCGCCTGGCCCGACGGCTGGGCCGGGCCCGACGCCGGGCGCGGCTGGTGACGGTGACCCTCGACCTGCAGTCGACCGCGTCCATCCGCCGGGCGGCATCGGCGATGCGGGCGGCGGCCCCGGCGGGGATCGACGCCCTGGTCCTGTCCGCCGGACTGCAGTTCACCACGGACGACCTGACCGGCGAGGGCGGGGTGGACCTGACCTTCGCCAACAATCACCTGGGCCACTTCCTGCTGGCCAATCTGCTGGCGGGCGACATGACGCCGGAAGGACGGATCGTCTTCGTGGCCAGCGGCACCCATGACCCGGCACAGAAGACCGGCATCCCCGCCCCCCTGATGCGCGAGGCCCGGCATGCGGCCTTTCCGGCGAGCCTCGGCCGACAGGATCCACCCGGCGTGTCGGCGCGACGGGCCTATTCCACCTCGAAGCTGTGCAATGTGCTCTGTGCCTATGAACTGGACCGGCGGATCCAGCTGTGCGGCCGGTCCGGCCCCCATGTGCTGGCCTTCGATCCCGGCCTGATGCCCGGGACGGGCCTCGCCCGGACCTATCCCCCCCTGCTGCGGGCCCTGTGGTCGGGCGTCCTGCCCAACATCATCCCCCTGCTGCGGGTGGTTCTCGGACCGAATGTGAACAGCGCGGCGGCATCCGGGGACAATCTGGCGCGTCTGGCCGTGGATCCGGCCGTACACGGATGGACCGGGGTCTATGTGAGCGGCCGGGCGGCAATCCGGTCGTCGGAGGTGTCCTATGACAGGGCCCTGCAAGCCGACCTGTGGGCCCTCAGCACGGAGCTGACGGGCCTGGCACCCCACGAGGCGGAGTTTGCCTGGAACGCCGTCTCCCCCGGCCCGCCGGTGCGCTCCGGGCCGGAGCCGGAGGCGTTCACGACGCTGCGCCTGCAGGGGTGAGCGGCATCCTGAGCAGCCCCGGATCGGGCCGTCCCGAAGGACGCGGGAACCGCCCGCCTCAGCCGTAGCTCTGCAGCGGGCGCACATCCAGCGCGCCGGCATTCACGGCCGCCACGCCCTGGGCCGCGGCCAGGGCCCCCGCCGCCGTCGTGTAGTAGGGGATCTTCATCATCAGGGCCGTGCGGCGGATGGAGAAGCTGTCCTGCAGGGACTGACGCCCCTCGGTGGTGTTGAACACCAGCTGCACGTCCCCGTCCTTCATCTTGTCGACGATGTTGGGACGCCCCTCCAGCACCTTCTTCACCGTCTCGTGCGGCACGCCTTCGGCGGCGAGGAACTCCGAGGTCCCCGCCGTGGCGATGACCTTGAACCCCTGACCGATGAGGATGCGGACCGGCTCGAGGATGAACGGCTTGTCGGAGTCCTTCACCGACACGAACACCGCCCCGGACTTGGGCACCTTGGCACCGCCCGCGATCTGGCTCTTGGCAAAGGCCCGGGCAAAGGCGGCGGAGAGCGGCTCCCCCTCCCGGCGCCAGTCGAGGCCCATCACCTCCCCGGTGGAGCGCATCTCGGGGCCGAGCACCGTGTCCACGCCCGGGAAGCGGGCGAAGGGGAACACGGCCTCCTTCACCGCGATATGATCCGCCGACGGACCGGGCAGGCGGAACTGGGCCAGCCTCTCCCCGGCCATGACCTTGGCGGCGATAGCGGCGACCGGGGCGCCGATGGCCTTGGCCACGAACGGCACGGTGCGGGACGCCCGGGGATTGACCTCCAGCACGAAGATGCGGGGCGCCGCCGAGTGGGGTTCCTCGATGGCGAACTGCACGTTCATCAGACCCCGGACGTTCAGGGCCCGGGCCATCAGCTCGGTCTGGCGGGTCAGCTCGGCAATGGTCTCCGGCTGGAGCGAGAAGGGCGGCAGGGAACAGGCCGAGTCACCGGAGTGCACCCCCGCCTCCTCGATATGTTCCATGATCCCGGCCACATAGACCTGCTCGCCGTCGCAGATGGCGTCCACGTCCACCTCGGTGGCGCGGGAGAGGTACTGGTCGATCAGCACCGGGGACTTGCCCGACACCTGCACGGCGTCGCGCACATAGCGGGCCAGCTGCTCGTCGTCCCGCAGGATCTCCATGGCCCGGCCGCCCAGCACGTAGGAGGGGCGGATGACCACCGGATAGCCGACCTTGTGCGCCGCCGCGAAGGCTTCCTCGGCGCTGCGGGCGATGGCGTTCACCGGCTGGGCGATGCCGATCCGGTGCAGCAGCTGCTGGAACCGCTCCCGGTCCTCGGCCAGGTCGATGGCGTCCGGCGAGGTGCCGAGGATGGGGATGCCCGCATCCTCCAGGGCCTGGGCCAGCTTCAGGGGCGTCTGGCCGCCGAACTGCACGATCACGCCGGCCAGCGTCCCGTTGGACATCTCCGTGGTGATCAGCTCCAGCACGTCCTCGGCGGTCAGGGGCTCGAAATACAGGCGGTCGGAGGTGTCGTAGTCGGTGGAGACCGTCTCCGGATTGCAGTTGACCATGATCGACTCGATGCCGATCTCCGCCAGGGCAAAGGCCGCATGGCAGCAACAATAGTCGAACTCGATCCCCTGGCCGATGCGGTTGGGACCGCCGCCGAGGATCACCGCCTTCTTCGCCGACGAGGGCTGGCTCTCGCACTCCGGCACCCCGCCCAGCACCCCGGTCTCGTAGGTGGAGTACATGTAGGGCGTCCTGGCCGCGAACTCCGCCGCACAGGTATCGATGCGCTTGTAGACCGGTCGGACGCCCAGCGCCCGGCGGGCCGCCCGCACGCCGTCCTCGGTTCCGCCGGTGAGCCTGGCCAGCCGCGCATCGGAGAAGCCCGCGGCCTTCAGCCGTCGCACGCCCGCAGCGTCGGTGGGCAGACCCCGGGCCAGGATCTCCGCCTCATCGGCGATGATCTCGGCGATCTGGCGCAGGAACCAGGGCTCGTAGGAACAGGCGACCCGGACCTCCTCGACGCTCAGGCCGTGGCGGAAGGCCTGGGCGATGACCCGCAGGCGATCCGGGGTCGGCTGGCTGAGCACGGCCTGGACGGCGGCCTTCACCGCGGCCGGGTCGGCGACGTCGGCACCGGGGATGGCGATCTCGTCAAAGCCGGAGAGCCCCGTCTCCAGCCCGCGCAGGGCCTTCTGGCAGCTTTCCTTGAAGGTCCGACCGATGGCCATCACCTCGCCGACGGACTTCATGGAGGTGGTCAGGTAGGGCTCCGCCCCCGGATACTTCTCGAAGGCGAAGCGGGGGATCTTGGTGACCACATAGTCGATGGACGGCTCGAAGCTGGCCGGGGTCGCCCCGGTGATGTCGTTCATCAGCTCGTCCAGGGTGTAGCCCACGGCGAGGCGCGCGGCGACCTTGGCAATGGGGAAGCCCGTGGCCTTGGAGGCCAGGGCGGAGGAGCGGGACACCCGGGGGTTCATCTCGATCACCACCATGCGGCCGTCCCTGGGGTTGACGGCGAACTGCACGTTGGAGCCGCCGGTCTCCACCCCGATCTCCCGCAGCACGGCGATGGAGGCCCAGCGCATCCACTGGTATTCCTTGTCCGTCAGGGTCAGGGCCGGGGCGACGGTGATGGAATCGCCCGTGTGCACCCCCATCGGGTCGATGTTCTCGATGGAGCAGATGATGATGCAGTTGTCCGCCGTGTCGCGGACCACCTCCATCTCGTACTCCTTCCAGCCCAGGACGCTCTCCTCCACCAGCACCTCGGTGACGGGGGAGGCATCGAGGCCGCGCTCCACGATCTCGCGGAACTCCTCCATGTTGTAGGCGATGCCGCCGCCGGTGCCGGCCAGGGTGAAGGACGGGCGGATGATGGCGGGCAGGCCCACCGTATCCACCGCCGCCACCGCCTCGGCCATGGTGTTGACCACCAGGGAGCGGGGGCTCTCGAGGCCGATCTTGTCCATGGCGTCGCGGAACTTCTGCCGGTCCTCGGCCTTCTCGATCACATCGGCCCGGGCCCCGATCATCTCCACGCCGTACTGCTTGAGCACGCCCGAGGCTTCGAGGGCCAGGGCGCAGTTCAGCGCCGTCTGGCCGCCCATGGTCGGCAGGAGGGCGTCGGGGCGCTCCTTCTCGATGATCCTGGCCACCATCTCCGGGGTGATCGGCTCCACATAGGTGGCGTCGGCCACTTCGGGGTCGGTCATGATGGTGGCGGGGTTGGAGTTGACCAGGATGATCCGGTAGCCCTCCGCCCGCAGGGCCTTGCAGGCCTGCACGCCGGAATAGTCGAATTCGCACGCCTGGCCGATGACGATGGGGCCTGCCCCGATGATCAGGATCGACTTCAGGTCGGTACGCTTGGGCATGCTCGTCTCTTCTCTTCGGGTCGCGGCGCACGCACTCACCGGGCGCACGGAAGGGCCATGCGTCCGGGGGCGGTCAACATTTGGGTTAAGGGGACGTCCTAGCGGGGTCCCGCGGCGAGGGCAATGGGAAAGGTGGGGGGATGTGCGTCCTTCGAGACGGGCTTCGCCCTCCTCAGGATGACGAAGGTTTGAGTTTTGCAACAGTCGTCATCCCGAGGAGGGCCGTCACGGCCCGTCTCGAAGGACGCGCACCCTCACTCCGCCGCCGCGATGGTGGCCTGCACGGCCTTGCGCCAGCGCTTCAGCCGTCCCGCCCGCTCCGCCGCCGGCATCTGCGGAGTGAAGCGCCGGTCGAGGCGCCAGCGGTCGGCGAACTGGGCGGGCTCGGGATAGAGACCCACCGCCAGACCGGCCAGATAGGCCGCCCCCAGCGCCGTGGTCTCCGTGACCTCCGGCCGGTCCACCGGCGCACTGACCAGATCCGACAGGCGCTGCATCGTCCAGTCCGACGCCGCCATGCCGCCGTCCACCCGCAGCACCGTCTCCGCCGCTCCCTGGCCCGTGATCCTGGCCCAGTCCGCC
>DAINBM010000128.1:0-7028 GCA_036732965.1 Caulobacteraceae bacterium
GCGCAGACTCATGCGCGGCGGATTTGTTTCGGAAGACCGTCATGGCCGAGATCGTCCTCAACGTTGAAGTCCGCGAGCGTACCGGCACCGGTGGATCCCGCGAAGCCCGCCGCGCCGGCAAGGTGCCGGGCGTGCTGTACGGCGGCCCCCGGGGTCCCGTGCCGGTGGCGGTCAATGCCAACGAGTTCCGCAAGGCACTCTACACCGGCAAGCTGCTGGGCCACCTGGTCACGCTGAAGTACGGCGAAGAGACCCAGGGCGTCATCGCCAAGGACATCCAGTTCCATCCGGTCACCGACCAGCCCGTGCACTTCGACCTCTTCCGCGTGGACGAGCACCAGCTGGTGAAGATCAACATCCCGGTGCACTTCAAGAACCAGGACCTGAGCCCGGGCATGAAGCGCGGCGCGGCCCTGAACATCGCCCGCCACGAGGTGGAGGTGTGGGCCCCGGCGGATCACATCCCCGAGGATCTGGTGGCGGACCTGACCGGTCTGGAAATCGGTGACAGCGTGCGCTGGTCCAACCTCAATGCCCCCGCGGGCATCGAGCCGGTGATCAAGGGCCGCGACTTCACCATCGCCACGGTGGCCGGTTCCGCAGCCTCGGCCTCCGCGGAAGCGGCGGCCAACGCCGCCGGCTGATCCACAGGCCACGCGGGGGTCCGTCGCGACCTCCGGGGCCGGGCGCGCCTCTTCCGGCGGGAGCCTTGCCATGCTGATCCTGGTGGGCCTGGGCAATCCCGGGCCGAAATACGCCTATAACCGGCACAATATCGGCTTCCTCGCCGTGGACGCCATTGCGCGCCGCTGGCGGTTCGGGGCGGAGCGCACCAAGTTCCAGAGCCTGGTGTCCGAGGGCACCATCGAAACCCCGGCCGGGCCCGTGCGGGCGCTGCTGATGAAGCCCCAGACCTTCATGAACGAGAGCGGCCGGGCCGTCGGTGCCGCCGTGAACTTCCTGAAGGCCGATCCCGCCGACGTGGTGGTCTTCTATGACGAGCTGGATCTGGCCCCCGGCCGCTTCCGCATGAAGCACGGCGGCGGGGCGGCGGGGCACAACGGCATCCGCTCCACGATCAGCCAGATCGGCCCGCACTTCCGCCGGGCGCGGATGGGCATCGGCCATCCCGGGCACAAGGACAAGGTGCTGGGCCACGTGCTGTCCGATTTCCACAAGGTGGACGGCCCCTGGGTCGAGGCCCTGTGCCATGCCTGCGCCGATGCCCTGCCGATCCTGGCGGCCGGCGAGGACGAGAAGTACCAGACCGAGGTCATGCGGCTGGCCCCGGCGGAGAAGCTCGATCCCCGCAAGTCTGCCCAAGACGGCCGGGGTGAGGTATAGGACCGTCCATGCTGTCGATCCTCGCCTTCCTGCTCAGCCCGGGCTTCTTGTTGTCCTTCGGACTGTCCATCGCGCTGTGCTTCCACATCGTGCGGACCCGGCAGGACACCTTCTGGCTGTGGATCGTGCTGATGTTCCAGGGCATCGGCAGCCTGGCCTACATCGCCGTGATCCTGATCCCGTCCCTGCTCGGCGGAACCACCGCCCGCAAGCTGGGCCAGACCGCCCGCTCCACCCTCGATCCCGGCCGGGAATACCGGGAGGCGCGGGCCGCCGCCGAGGACACCCCCACCGTGCACAACCGCATGCGTCATGCCGCGGCGGCCATGGCCCACGGCAAGTTCGCCGAGGCCGAGCAACTGTACCGGGAGGCCGCGACCGGCGTGCATGCCGATGATCCGGCCCTGAAGCTGGGCCGTGCCCGGGCCCTGCTGGAACTCGCCCGCCCGGCCGAGGCGCTGGAGGTGCTGCAGAGCCTCGCCGCCCAGGGCGACGAGGGCAACACCCCCCCGTCCATCCTGGCGACCGCCCGGGCCTATCACGCCCTGGGCCGCTTCGCCGAGGCGGACCAGTCCTATCGCTGGGCGTCGGAGCGCATGCCCGGCTTCGAGGCCATGGCCCGCTTCACCGCCTTCCTCGCCGAGACCGGCAAGATGCCCGAGGCGAGGGACAATCTCGCCGAGATCGACCGCCGCATCGCCCGCCTGTCGGGCCCGTTCCGCAAGGAAGCCCAGGGCTGGCGGGATCTGGCGGCGGACAAGGTGCGCTGAGGCGGACGACCGCCCCGTCCACAGGCTTGTCCCCGCCGACGGACACGCCGACGTCAGACTCCGCTTTCCACGCCCGGTAAGTTCTGCTTTTGTTCTCATCATCTGATGTGCAGAAGGAGCGCGGAACATGCGGGGTCACATCCTCGAACTCGGGCACCGGGACGGTCGGTTCATCCGCGCCGGTGGGGTCTATGTGTTCACGCGCCGGGGGGCGGATGACCGGACGGAGGCCCTGTTCGTGGGGGAGGCCCCGGTGATCGCGGGTGTGGCCGGTCCCGGTCATCCGGTCTGGCGGCGGGCCCAGCAGATGGGCCTGAGCGGCCTCCTCGTGGTGCTGGAGGCCGACCCGGATCGCCGCCGCCGCTTCGCCCGGGAGATGGAGGCCACCCTGATGCCGGTGCTGAACGGGGGCTGCGTCCCGCCCGGGGGGCAGCCGGATGAGGGGCGCACGGTCCGTCTCGACGGTCGCACCCACCGCCCTCTTCCCTGCGACCTCGGCCTCGGCTAGCCATGGGCCCGAACCATAACGAGGAGACGCCCCCATGACCGCCCACCGCATCACCGACGACCTCTTCTCCCTCAAGGGGCGCACCGCGCTTGTCACCGGCGGCAGCCGGGGCATCGGCCGGATGATCGCCCAGGGCTTCGTGGAGATGGGGGCCAGGGTCTACATCTCCTCCCGCAAGGCCGAGGCCTGCTTCAAGACGGCGGAGGAGCTGTCGGCCTTCGGCACCTGCATTCCGCTGCCGGGGGATGTGTCCACCATGGCCGGCGTCACCGCCCTCGCCGACGCCTACAAGGCCCACGAGCCCACCCTCGACATCCTGGTGAACAATGCCGGCGCCGCCTGGCGGGCCGAGTTCGACACCTTCCCGGAAA
The DNA here is from genome assembly GCA_036732965.1 of Caulobacteraceae bacterium. Taxonomy (GTDB): domain Bacteria; phylum Pseudomonadota; class Alphaproteobacteria; order Caulobacterales; family Caulobacteraceae; genus CAIMFV01. The sequence goes on from DAINBM010000128.1 coordinate 2,994, forward strand.
AGGGGTGGGACAAGGTCATGGACGTGAACGTCAAGGGCGTCTTCTTCCTGACCCAGAGCCTTGCCGATCATCTGCGTGCCGCGGCCAAGGCGGCGGGACGCCCGGCCAAGGTGATCAACGTCGCCTCCGTCGACGGCCTGACCGTGAACGGGGACGAGACCTATTCCTACGGGGCCTCCAAGGCCGCGGTGATCATGCTGACCCGGCGGCTCGGCCTGCGGCTGGCCCGGGATCAGGTGATGGTCTCGGCCATCTGCCCGGGGGCCTTCCCGTCGGAGATGAACCTGGCCGCACGGGACCATGCGGACGCCCTGGCGGCGGTGATCCCATCCGGTCGCGTGGGCGTGGACGCAGACATGGCGGGCACCGCCATCTACCTCGCCTCCCGGGCCGGGGACTATGTGAACGGCACCACGGTGGCGGTGGACGGCGGCGTGACCCTCGTCACCGTCTCCGCCTCCATGGACGCCTGAGCGGGGTGATCGCGGGCCTCATCCTGGCTGGGGGGCGCTCCACCCGATTCGGTGCGGAGAAGGCGGTGGCCCCCTTCCTCGGGCGACCGCTGATGGCCCATGTCCACGCCGTCCTCGCCCCCTGTGTCACCGTGGCGGTCAGCGCCCGGAATGACAGCGGGGCCGCCGCCTGGGCGGTCCTGCAGGGGCTCGAGGTGCTGCCCGACCCGCCGGGGGCACCCGATGGCCCCCTCAGCGGTCTGCGGGAAGGTCTGCGCTGGGCCAGGCGCCGGGGCGCGCCCCTGCTGGCCACAGCCCCCTGCGACATGCCCCGGCTGCCGGAGGATCTGGTGACCCGCCTGGTTCAGTCCGTGTCGTCCGGGCCCGGCGGCGGGGCCGCGGCGGAGACGGAGGACGGTCTGCAGCCCCTGGTCGCCCTGTGGCGGGTCACGCCGACCCTGGCGGTCCTGGAGCGGCAGATGCAGGGTGGGGCCCACCCGCCGGTGCGGGACCTGCTGGCGGCGGTGGAGGGGACCCGGGTCCGCTTCGAACCGGGCTACCTGTTCGCCAACGTCAATGCGCCGCAGGACCTGGGATAGGCCGGGAGGGAATCTTAGGGACCGGCCCCCGGCCCTCATGGGGTGATAGGTCGATGACTATTTGATCCGCGCGGCCGAATTCAAACGGCGGCGGATTTGCAGTAGGATCCCTGCCGACCCCCGCGACAGGAATCCGCCGTGAGTGAACCCGATCTCTTCGACATCGCCATCATCGGCGGCGGCGTCAACGGCTGCGGCGTCGCCCGGGATGCGGCCGGGCGCGGGGCATCGGTGGTGCTGTTCGAGAAGGGGGACCTGTCGGGTGCCACCTCGTCGGCCTCCACCAAGCTGATCCACGGGGGTCTGCGCTATCTGGAACACTACGAGTTCCGGCTGGTGCGCGAGGCCCTGATGGAGCGGGAGGTGCTGTGGGCCATGGCCCCGCACATCATCTGGCCCCTGCGCTTCGTGCTGCCCCACCACAGGGGCCTGCGTCCCGCCTGGCTGCTGCGGCTGGGCCTGTTCCTCTATGACCATCTGGGCGGTCGCAAGCTGCTGCCCGCCACCCGCACCCTGGACCTGCGCAGGGACCGGGCGGGGCAGGGGCTGGCCCCGGGCTTCACGATGGGGTTCGAATATTCCGACTGCTGGGTGGAGGACAGCCGCCTGGTGGTGCTCACCGCCAAGGACGCCGCGGAGCGGGGGGCCAGCATCCGGCCCCGCACCCCGGTCACCTCCCTGCAGCGCCACGCCGACCGCTGGCTGATCACCACTCGCTCCGGCGGCGAGACCCGGGTGACCCAGGCCAAGGTGCTGATCAACACCGCGGGCCCCTGGGTGGGGGAGGTGCTGGCCATGACCGGCTCCAACTCCCCCTCCCGGGCGCGGCTGGTCAAGGGCAGCCACATCGTCGTCCGCCGCCTGTTCGACCACGACCGGGCCTATATCTTCCAGAACGGGGACGGGCGGATCGTCTTCGCCATCCCCTACGAGGGGGACTACACCCTCATCGGCACCACCGATTCCGACTATCAGGGGGACCCCGGCACGGTCGCCGCCTCGCCGGAGGATGTGGCCTATCTCTGCCGGTCGGTCAGCGCCTATCTGACCAAACCCGTCACCCCGGACGAGGTGGTCTGGACCTTTGCCGGGGTGCGGCCCCTGCTGGATGACGGCTCCGGCAAGCCGGAGGAGGCGACCCGGGACTATGTGCTGGAGCTGGACACGGTCGGGGGCGCCCCGGTGGTCTCGGTGTTCGGCGGCAAGATCACCACGGCCCGGCGGCTGGCGGAATCGGTCATCGACAAGCTGAAGGGCCTCGACCCGGTGGCCGATGCCCGGTCGTGGAGCGGGACCGAGCCCCTGCCCGGCGGCGACTTCCCCGCCACCGGGTTCCCGGCGCTGGTGGCCGCGCTCCGGGCGGATTATCCGTGGGCGGATGAAGGTCTGGTGCTGCGCCTGGCCCGCGCCTATGGCGGCCGGGCCCGGCGGATCCTGACGGGGGCCCGGGGCATGGCCGACCTCGGCACCGTGTTCGGTGCCGACCTGACGGCGCGGGAGGTGGACTATCTGCGCAAGGAGGAATGGGCGGCCACGGCGGACGACATCCTCTGGCGACGGTCCAAGCTCGGCCTGCGGTTTGCGCCGGAGCAGACGGCCGCCCTGGAGGCCTATCTGCTGCAGGGGGTGGGGTGACGGCCCTGCGGCCTGCCAGACGCCCCGTTGCGGGGCTCCTCAGGATGACCAAGCTATTATAACGATCGTCACGGTGAGGCGGGCGAAGCCCGTCTCGAACCCCGCACGACCATAACAACCCTGCCGGAAACGCACCGCCATGAGCCGCTTCATCCTTGCCCTGGACCAGGGCACCACCTCGTCCCGCGCCCTGGTGTTCGACGCCGAGACCCGCGTCCGGGGCGTCGGCCAGTACGAGTTCCCGCAGCACTTCCCGGCCTCCGGCTGGGTGGAGCACGAGGCGGAGGACCTCTGGACCACCAGCATCCGCGCCGCCCGGGACGCCCTGCAGGGGGCCGGCATCGACGGCCGCCAGATCGCCGCCATCGGCATCACCAACCAGCGGGAGACGGTGGTGGTCTGGGACCGGGAGACGGGGACCGCCATCCACCGGGCCATCGTCTGGCAGGACCGGCGCACGGCGGACACCTGCCAGGCCCTGCGCGCGGCCGGACACGAGGCGGACGTGGCGGCGCGCACCGGCCTGCTGCTGGACCCCTATTTCTCCGCCAGCAAGATCGCCTGGATCCTCGACCATGTCCCCGGCGCCCGGGCCCGGGCCGAGCGGGGGGAGCTGGCCTTCGGCACGGTGGATTCGTGGCTGCTGTGGAAGCTGACCGGCGGGGCGGTGCATGCCACCGACGCCACCAATGCCTCGCGCACCCAGCTCTACAATCTCACCACCGGCGACTGGGACGACACGCTGCTGGCGCTCTTCCGGGTGCCCCGGGCCCTGCTGCCGCAGGTGCGGGACTGCTCCGGCGACTTCGGCGAGACCCTGGCCGGTCTGTTCGGCGGCCGGATCCCGATCCGCGGCATCGCCGGGGATCAGCAGAGCGCCATGATCGGCCAGGCCTGCTTCCAGCCCGGGGCCATGAAGTCCACCTACGGCACCGGCTGCTTTGCCCTGCTGAACACCGGGGACCAGCCGGTGATGTCGACGAACCGGCTGCTCACCACTGTCGCCTATCAGCTGAAGGGCCGGCGCACCTATGCCCTGGAGGGCTCGATCTTCGTGGCCGGGGCGGCGGTGCAGTGGCTGCGGGACGGGCTGAAGGTGCTGTCCGCCGCCAACCAGTCCGGCCCGCTGGCGGCCATGGCCGATCCGGAGCAGGAGGTGATCCTGGTCCCCGCCTTTGTCGGCCTGGGCGCCCCCCACTGGGCCCCCAATGCCCGGGGGGCGATGTTCGGCCTGACCCGGGCCACGGGCCCCAGCGAACTGGCCCGGGCGGCCCTGGAAAGCGTGTGCTTCCAGACCGCCGACCTGCTGGAGGCCATGCAGGCGGACTGGCGCGGGGCGGCGGAGACGG
>DAINBM010000129.1:0-6983 GCA_036732965.1 Caulobacteraceae bacterium
AGGGCGATCTTCTGGTTCGGCCAGATGAACACCCAGACATTGATGAACATGATCGTCGCCAGCCACATGCCGACGCCGATGAACACCACCCGCGCCTCATGGAAGCCGCTGGCGGCACCGAGGGTATAGGCATCGATCAGATAACCGCGGCTCCAGGCCAGGATCACCCCGAACACCCAGGTGGCGAGGGCGGCCCAGCGGAACCAGAACAGGGCTTCGGGCGCGATGTACTTGGACACGGCCGGCTTCAGCTCGGCCGGGATGTCCGGCATCTTTCGGATCTGGACGAAGTTGAAATAGTAGAGCAGGCCGATCCACAGGATGCCCGAGAAGGTGTGCGCCCAGCGCAGCACGGCCTGGACATAGTTGCCGTGCACGTCGAGCACGCCGTGATACATCTTCTCGTAGTGCATGCCGTAGCCGACCAGGAAGACCAGCGCGATCAGGCAGCTGAGAATGATCATATTGCGGAAGTTCGAGAGAAGAGCAGCCATGGTTACCCCATCAGATGAATGATCCCGACCGCCTGAGCGAAGGGACTTTGATGCAGCTATAAGCCTGTTCGACGCCGGATGCAGCCGGATTTTGCGCCGGCTCAATTTCCGGCGTGATTTTGTGTCAGTCCACGGGACGAAGGGCGACGGCGACCCGGCGGCCGTCCCGGGCCAGGAGGTTGTACAGGCGCGCAGCCTCCGCCGTGGTCAGGACCTCGAGCCCCAGCCCGGCCGTGCGGAGCGCCTCACGCAGAGCGGCCGGCGGGGGCTCCAACCGGGGCCCTGTCCCGAGGATAAGGAATTCCACCTCTCCGCGGGGGGCGGACAGGACCGGTGACACCGCCTCGACGGAGGCGTCTCCACTCCAGCCGGTCACGGCATCGCACAGGATCAGGACCGGACCGTCATGGCGGACCCCCTCGATGCGGAACCCGCCCCGACCATAGGCCTCGATCGCCGGCGGTTGCCGCAGGTCCGCCATGGCGGCCTCAGCCCTCCTGCCGACGACCGGCCTTCAGGGCCGCGGCCTTCTGGGCCATGGCCGCCTGGGCCGCGCCCCCGACCAGGGTGGGTTCGTCATCGTCCCCGGACTTCACCCCCCACAGCAGGATGATCGGCGACGCCACATAGATGGACGAGTAGGTGCCGATGGAAATGCCGAAGATCAGCGCGATGGCGAAGGTCCGCAGGGCCTCGCCGCCGAACAGGGCCAGACCGAACAGGGCCAGCAGGGCCGTCAGTCCGGTGATGATCGTGCGGGACAGGGTCTCGTTGATGGAGAGCTCGATCACCTCGCGCAGGGACATCTTGCGGAACTTCCGCAGATTCTCCCGCAGGCGGTCGAACACCACCACCGTGTCGTTCATCGAATAGCCGATGATGGTCAGGATGGCGGCGATGGAGGTCAGGGTGAACTCCAGCTTGAACACCGCAAAGATGCCGAAGGTCAGGATCACGTCGTGGAACAGGGCCGCGACGGCCCCCAGACCGAACTGCAGCTGGTAGCGGAACCAGATGAACAGCAGCATGAGGAAGATGGCCACGCCCAGGGCCACGATGCCGCTGCGGAACAGTTCGCCCGAGACCTTGGGCCCCACCACGGAGGTATTGGAGAACTGCACCTGGGCCGGGGCCAGCACGGTCCGCAGCCGCTGGGTGACGGCGGTGACGGTCTGGGCGGGGTCCGCACCGGCGGGGGTCTGGAACTTGATCTCCACGGCCCCGGCGGTGCCGAAGGTCTGTACCTCCACGTCACCGAGGTGCATGGCGTTGAGCGCCGCGCGCACGGCCGCGGCATCCACCGGCTTGCCCGGCGTGGCCACGTCCACCACGGTGCCGCCCTTGAAGTCGATCCCCAGGGTCAGCCCCTGGGTGAAGCACAGGGCCAGCGAACCGATCACGGCCACCACCGACAGGAAACCCATCAGGCGGGCCACCCCGACGAAGTGCAGATCGGTCTTGGCCGGCAGCAGGCGGATCAGGGGCCAACGCAGCATGGGGCGGGCTCTCTCTTGCGAACTCATAGGATCGGCAGGGTCTTGGGCTTGAACGTGCGGAACCACCACCCGATCAGGACCTGGGTGACCACCACCGCGGTGAACACCGACGTCAGCACGCCGAAGCCCAGCGTCCAGGCAAAGCCCTTCACCGTGCCGGTCCCGGCCAGGAACATGATCACCGCGGCGATCAGGGTGGTGACGTTGGCGTCGAAGATGGTGACCCACGCCCGCCGGAATCCGGCATCGGCCGCCAGAAGGGGCGACCGCCCGGCCCGCGCCTCTTCCCGCATCCGCTCATAGGTCAGCACGTTGGCATCCACGGCCACGGCCAGGGTGAGGATCAGTCCGGCAATGCCCGGCAGGGTCAGGGTCGCCTGGGTCAGGGACATCAGCCCCACGATCAGGAAGCCGTTGACGATCAGGGCGATGGCGGCAAACACGCCGAACAGGCCGTAGGACAGGATGATGAAGGCAAAGATCGCCGCGGCGCCGATGGCCAGGGACACCTCGCCGGCGCGAATGGAGTCGGCGCCGAGCTCGGCACCCACCGTCCGCTGCTCCTGCACGTTCAGCTTGGCCGGCAGGGCCCCGGAGCGGAGCATGTTGGCCAGTTCGTTGGCACTTTCCTGGGTGAAGTTGCCGGTGATCTCCCCCGACCCTCCGAGGATCGGGTTGATGATGGTGGGGGCCGACAGAACGCGGTCATCCAGCACGATGGCGAAGCGCTTGTTGACGTTGTCCTGGGTCACCTGGGCGAACCGGCGCGTCCCCAGCCCGTTGAAGCGGAAGTTCAGGGAGGGGCGGCCGTTCTGGTCGAAGGAAGGGCGGGCATCGGTGAGCATGTCGCCGGACACGTCGACGCGCCGTTTCACTACCACGCCGTTGCGGTCATAGGCCTCGTCGGAGGGCAACAGGGTGCTGCCGGGGGGCACCCGACCGGCCGCGGCCTCTTCCGCCGTGACGCTGTCATCCACCATCTGGAAGGTGAGCTTGGCGGTCTTGCCGATGACGGCCTTCAGCTTCTCCGGATCACTCTCACCCGGGGCCTCGATGACGATGCGGGTGGTGCCGCTGCGGGTGATGGACGGCTCCCGGGTGCCCAGCTGGTCGATCCGCTTGCGAATGATCTCGATGGACTGCTCCACCGCCTGGTTCACCGCGGCCGCATCCGCCTGCGGCGGCGGGGCGAGGCTGAGGGTCTGGTTCGGCAGTTGGGTGACCGCCAGATCCCGACCGCCGCCCGCCGTCGGCGCGGAGAGCTTCACCAGCTCCTTGAACGCGGCATCAACCCGGGTCGGGTCGGTGACCCGCACCGTCACCGCCGTGGGCGAGGCGGCCAGACCGGTGAAGGCGATCTGCTGCTGGCCCAGCACCCGGCGGACGTCCTCCGTCAGGTTGTTCAGCTTCTCCTGCTTCAGCTGAACGGTATCGACCTCCAGCAACAGGTAGGATCCCCCCTGAAGGTCGAGGCCCAGATTGAGGCGCGCGGCCGGGACCCAGCCCGGCAGGCTGTCGGTGACCGACCGAGGCAGGAGATTGGGAAGGGTGAAGACGACGCCGAACAGGAGGGCGAAGACGACGACGGCGACCTTCCAGGGCCTGAGCTGTAGCATGGAGGCGGTCTTCTCAGCCCTTGGCGTCGTTGGCCACGGTCTCGGTGCGGGACCGCACTTCGGAGACCATCGCCTTGACGACCTTGATGTTGACGCCGGTGGCGATTTCCACCTGCGCCTCGGTCTCGTCCACCCGGGTGACCTTGCCGATGACACCGGAATTCAGCACCACGGTGTCCCCGCGTTTGAGGGCCGACACCATGGTCTGATGCTCCTTCATGCGCTTCTGCTGCGGGCGGATGATCATGAAGTAGAACAGACCGAACAGCGGGATCATGATCACCAGCGGATTTCCGGCGAGGAAATCCATCGACCCGCCCGCCGGTGCGCCGGGGGCCGGGGCCGGGACTTGGGCCTGGGCGATGGATGCGATCATGGGAGCTCCAGTCATCGATCTCGGTCAGTCCGTCATGAAGACGGTTCGGAAGCCGCGGAAGCTATGCGCTGCGGTTGCATTTTGCAATGCACAGCCGATCAGGCTAGGGAATTCCCCGTGACCGACCCTGCCCTCATCCCCCTGCTCAGCCGGATTGCCGACGCCCTCGACCGTCTGGCCCCGCCCCCGCGTCCCGTCTGGGACCTGTCCGCCGCCCGCCTGTTCCATTGCGATGGCGAGAGCCTCGCCCTGACCCCGGCACCCGACTATCCCCTGCCGGTGGACCTCCTGCTGGGCGTCGACCGGCAGAAGCGTATCTTCCAGGCCAATCTGAGCCGCTTCGCCCGGGGCCTGCCGGCCAATGCCGCCCTGCTCTGGGGCGTGCGGGGCACGGGCAAGAGCTCCCTCGTCAAGGCCGCCTTCATGGCCGAAGCGCGACACCATCCGACGCTGCGCCTGATCGAGATCGAGGCCGATCACCTCGCCGCCCTGCCCCGGCTGTTCTCCGCCCTGCGCGGCGTGGAGGCGAAGGTGGTGGTGTTCTGCGATGACCTGTCGTTCGAGGAGGGCGCAGGCGCGGCCAAGGCCCTGAAATCCGCCCTGGAGGGCGGCGTCGCCGGACCGCCGGCCAATGTGCTGTTCGTCGCCACCTCGAACCGTCGGCACCTGATGCCCCGGGACCGTGCGTCCGACGATGCCATCGCCGCGGCCGAGGATGCGGAGGAAACCGTGTCGGTCTCGGACCGGTTCGGTCTGTGGATCGGCTTTCCGCCCATGGACCAGCCGACCTATCTGGCGGCGGTGGCAGGCTATGCGGACACGGCCGGGCTTCAGGCCGCCGACCTCGAGCGCCGGGCCCTGCAGTGGGCCATCCAGCGGGGCGGACGGTCGGGACGGGTGGCGATGCAGTTCATCCGGGACCTGGCCGGCGAACAGGGCACGCCCCTGCCCTTCTGAACCGGGGCCTTTCGATCCCGGTCATGGAACGGCCTGTCAGCGGTTGTCGCCGGGCGCGAGGATCAGCAGCGGGTTCACCGGGCGGTGCTTCTCCGTCGGCGCGACCCGATAGCGAAGCTCGAAGTGAAGCTGGGGCTGGGCGAAGTTCTGTCCCTGGCCGATGCAGGCGATGACCTGACCCTTCTTCACCTTATCCTCGTTCTTCACCAACGAGCGGGACAGCTGGCCGTACACGGAGGCCCAGTTGTCGTCATAGTGCTTCAGCAGGACCGTCTTGCCCTGCCCGGCCACAGCCCCGTTGAACACCACGTGCCCGTCGGCGGTTGCCACCACGGGCGTGCCGAAGGCGGCCCCGATGTCGATGCCGTCGTTCTGTGCCATGGTCGGCTTCGGTCCGAAGGTGGACAGCACCGGCCCCTTGACGGGCCAGACGAAGCGCCCGCCGCCGGACTCCACCGCCGCCGTCTCGAACGGGGTCTGGGCCACGGGCGGCGGTTCGTTGGAGGGCGGCGCCGGGCTGTCCGGGGCGATGGCCGTGGGGCTGCGCTCCACGGCGGCATAGGCGTCGGCCACCGTATGGGCGGACCGGCGATTGCGGGCCGCGACGGGCGCGGGACCACAGCCCACCGCTGCCGCCTCGGCCGCAGAGGCCTCCGACACCGGCGGCGGCACATAGGCTGTACGCCCCTCTGACGGGAGAGACGACGCCGACACAGCGGCAGCAGAGTACGCCCCGGACCGGACCGGACGCGCCGGCACGTCCGAGGGCTCATGACCTGCCGCGGCAAGACTTGAGGTCGGGCCGGGGGGCGTGAACCCGGTATCCCTGGCCCCCGAGGGCAGCGCCAGAGCCTGGCCGACCCGGAGACGGGACTGCAGGGTGAGGTCGTTGAGGCTCGCCAGACTGTGGACATCCACCATGAACCGGCGGGCCACACCGAAGAGGGTATCACCGTCCTGCACCAGATGGGTCGCAGGGCGCGGGACGGTCAGGACCTGCCCCGCGCGCAGCTCGTAGGGCGGCACGAGGCTGTTGGCGTCGATGATCCCCCGCACAGGGGCCCGGTTGCGGGCGGCCACGTCGTAGAGGGTGTCGCCCGCACGAACGGTCACCCGCACCGGCGGCGGCACCGGCACCGGCTGGGCCTCGGTCTTCACCGGCGGTAGGGGTGTGGGATCCTGCAACGGGATCGGGGTTGCAGCCGGGGTCGCGGTCGCGGATGACCCTGCCGCCCGGGTCGATGTCGGCGGGGGCGCAACGGTGTTCGCGGCGATCTGGAAGCGCGGGGTGACGGGAACCAGCCCTCCGGTCCCGGGCGCGTCCCCCTCGCGCACGGGATAGTGCGGCGAAGCGGCGCAGGCCCCCGTCGCAAGGGCCGCAACGCACACGAGGCCTCTGGCAAGGGATCGAACGACCGTCATGTCTGCTCCGACTATGTCCCGTCGAGGACGCTTCCTCGATGAGCCCGATATTTGGTTACTTAATAATGACCAGCCTGTGGCCAATCCACAGCGAACGGTCAAACGGCGTGCGGCATCGCACAAAATGGACTCACAATTCCCGCGCCACCCCCGGAAGCAGGGGCACGAAACGCACATCCCCCATGTCCTCGACGCGAAACTCTCCGGTGCCATCTCCCACATAGCGCTTCAGCACCTGAACCGGCCCGCGGCCCACGGGGGCCACGAGAATACCGTTCGGCTTCAGCTGGGCCAGAAGCGCCCGGGGGGTTTCCGGGGCGGCGGCCGTCACGAGGATCCGGTCGAAGGGGGCCTGCTCCGGCCAGCCGTCGAATCCGTCGGAAAAGCGGGTGATCACGTTCAGGATCCCGAGGGTCTTGATCCGCTGTTCCGCTTCCTGAAGCAGGGTGCGGTAGCGCTCCAGCGAGTAGACCAGCCGGGCAATCCGGGCGAGCACAGCGGTCTGGTAGCCGGATCCGGTACCGATCTCCAGCACCCGGGAGCGGCTGTCGACGCTGAGGGCCTGGGTCATCAGACCCACGATCAGCGGCTGGCTGATGGTCTGGCCGCAGGCGATGGGCAG
>DAINBM010000130.1:0-6974 GCA_036732965.1 Caulobacteraceae bacterium
CACCAGATCTATTCCAACGCCGCCGATCCCATCAAGGGCCGCCAGCTGCCGATCATGTACTCCTCCCGGGCGTACGGCTTCTTCACCATCAGCGGCAATCTGGGCACCCAGTATCCCCAGGCGGTGGGCTGGGCCATGGCGTCCGCCTATTCCGGAGACGACCGGATCGCCGCCGCCTGGATCGGCGACGGGGCCACGGCGGAGGGGGACTTCCATCATGCCCTGACCTTTGCCAGCGTCTACCGGGCTCCGGTGGTGCTGAACATCGTCAACAACCAGTGGGCCATTTCCAGCTTCTCCGGCATTGCCGGGGGGGAGAACACCACCTTCGCCGCCAAGGGCCTGGCCTACGGATTGCCCAGCCTGCGGGTGGACGGCAACGACTTCCTGGCGGTCCATGCCGCCACCGCCTGGGCGGCGGAGCGGGCGCGCTCGAACCTCGGCGCGACCCTGATCGAGTTCTTCACCTATCGCGCGGCCCAGCACTCCACCAGCGACGACCCGGCCCGCTATCGTCCCGGCGACGAGGCCGCGCTCTGGCCCCTGGGCGACCCGATCCAGCGACTGAAGACGCACATGATCCGCGAGGGGATCTGGAGCGATGCGGACCATCAGGGTGCGGAACAGGAAGCACAGGAAGCCGTCCGCGCCGCGGCCCGGGAGGCGGAGGCCGTGGGGACGCTGGGCCAGTCCAGGGTCTCGTCCCGTACCCTTTTCGAGGATGTGTTCGCGGAGCCCGACTGGCGTCTGCGTCGCCAGCGCCAGCAGCTGGGGGTCTGACCATGCCCGCCATGAACATGATCCAGGCCCTGAACTCCGCCCTCGATCTGATGCTGGAGCGAGATCCGAAGGTGCTGATCCTGGGCCAGGACGTGGGCTATTTCGGCGGCGTGTTCCGGGTGACGGACGGCCTGCAGCAGAAGCATGGCCTGACCCGGTGCTTCGACGCACCGATCACGGAGGGGGGCATTGTCGGCGCGGCCATCGGCATGGGGGCCTATGGTCTGCGGCCGGTGGTGGAGATCCAGTTCGCGGACTACATCTATCCGGCCTATGACCAGATCGTGTCGGAGGCGGCCAAGCTGCGCTACCGCTCCGCCGGTCAGTTCACCGCGCCGCTGACCATCCGCGCTCCCTATGGCGGCGGCATCTTCGGGGGACAGACCCACAGCCAGAGCCCGGAAAGTCTGTTCACCCACATTGCCGGACTGAAGGTGGTCATCCCCTCCAATCCCCATGACGCCAAGGGCCTGCTGATCGCCGCCATCGAGGAGGACGACCCGGTGATCTTCCTGGAGCCCAAGCGGATCTACAACGGCCCCTTCGAGGGCTGGCGGGACCGGCCGGTCTCCTCCTGGGCGGGACATCCGCAGGCGGAGGTTCCGGCCGGCCACTATGCGATCCCCCTGGGACAGGCGGCCATCGCCCGGTCGGGCGCAGCCGTCACCGTGCTGGCCTACGGAACCATGGTCCACGTGGCCCTGGCCGCCGCGGCCCATGCGGGGATCGATGCGGAGGTGATCGATCTGCGGACCCTGGTCCCGCTGGACATCGAGATGATTGCCAACAGTGTGAGGAAGACCGGTCGCTGCGTCATCGTGCACGAGGCGCCCCTCACCTCCGGCTTCGGCGCGGAGCTCTCGGCCCTGGTGCAGGAGCGCTGCTTCTACCACCTGGAGGCACCGATCGTCCGTGTCACCGGCTGGGACACCCCCTATCCCCACGCGCTGGAGTGGGACTATTTTCCGGGTCCGGAGCGTGTCGCCGAGGCCCTGCGCCAGGTTCTGAGCGGGGAGGGCGTCTGATGGCCCGTTTTGTCTTCCGGCTCCCGGATGTGGGGGAAGGCACCGCCGAGGCGGAGATCGTCGCCTGGCATGTGAGGCCCGGCGATGCCGTGGCCGAGGACCAGCCCCTGGTGGACGTCATGACCGACAAGGCCACGGTGGAGATCACCTCGCCCACCGCCGGCGTCGTGGCGGTGCTGCATGGTCAGCCCGGGGACATGGCCCCGGTGGGTGGCCCGCTGGTGGAACTGGACACGGAGGATACCGCCGGAGAGGCCGCCGCCCTGCCACGGGCACCGGTCATGGCACCGCCCCCGCCGCCGCCAGAGAGCCCGCCAGAGGCTCCGCCAGAGACCCCGCCCGCGCCCCCGTCACGTCCGGCACCGCGACCGGATCCGGTGCGCATGCATTCCCGCACCCCGCCGCCGCCGGACTTCGCCACCGGCGCCGCGCCGGTCCCTGTCCGGCGGGAGGGGGAGCGACCGCTGGCCTCCCCCGCCGTGCGCCGCCGGGCCCGGGAGATGGGCATCGACCTGCGCCGGGTGGCGGGGTCTGGCCCGGCCGGCCGCATCGACCCGCAGGATCTGGTGGACTATCAGGTCGCCGGTGCCCGGCCCGTCGGGCCTGCGGCAACTCCGCAGAGCGGGGTGGCGCGGGAGGGTCTCAAGGAGATCAGGATCATCGGCCTGCGGCGGAAGATCGCCGAGAAGATGCAGGCGGCCAAGCGGCACATCCCCCACATCACCTATGTGGAGGAGGTGGATGCCACGGATCTGGAGGCCCTCCGCGCCTATCTGAACGGTGCCCGTCGTCCGGACCAGCCGAAGCTGACCCTGCTGCCCTTCTTCATCCGGGCCCTGGCCAAGGCCGTGCCCCATCATCCGCAGATCAATGCCCGCTATGACGACGAGGCAGGCGTTCTGACCCAGTACGAGGGCCTGCATGTGGGTATCGCCACCCAGGGGCCGGGCGGCCTGCTGGTGCCGGTGGTCCGTCATGCGGAGGCGCTGGATCTCTGGCAGTGCGCCGCCGAGATCGCCCGGGTCACCCAGGCGGCCCGGGACGGGACCGCCCCCCGGGACGCGCTGCAGGGGTCGACGGTGACCCTCACCTCCCTGGGCCCCCTGGGCGGGATCGTGCACACGCCGGTGATCAACTGGCCCGAGGTGGCGATCATCGGCCCCAACAAGCTGGTGGAGCGCCCGGTGGTGAGGGACGGCCAGGTGGTGGTGCGGAAGATGATGAACATCTCCTCCGCCTTCGATCACCGGATCATCGACGGTTGGGACGCCGCCAGCTTCATCCAGCGGATCAAGGGTCTGCTGGAGCATCCTGCTGCATTGTTCGTGGACTGAGGACCGTATCGTGACCCAGACCATCCATACCAACGTGCTGGTCATCGGGGCCGGTCCGGGCGGCTATGTGGCCGCCATCCGCGCGGGTCAGCTGGGGCTGGAGACGGTGATCGTCGAGGCCGACAGGCCCGGTGGGGCCTGCCTCAACCGCGGCTGCATCCCCTCCAAGGCCCTGATCCACGCGGCGGGCGAGTTCGCGGCCATGACCGAATCGCTCGGTCCGGGTCGGATGGGGATCACCCTGTCGGCACCGCCGGTCCTGGATCTGGCGGGAACCATGGCCTGGAAGGATGGCATCGTCCGCAAGCTGAACACCGGGGTCACGGCCCTGTTGAAGAAGGCCCGGGTGACCCAGTTGCACGGTCGGGCGGTATTCTCCGACGCCAAGACCTGCACGGTGGAGACGGACAAGGGGACGGTGACCGTCCACGCGCAGAACGTAGTCCTGGCCACGGGGGCCCGGCCGGTGGAGCTGCCGGTCCTGCCCTTCGGCGGCGATGTGATCTCCTCCACGGAGGCGCTCGCCCTCGACCGCCTGCCGCAGACCCTCGCCATCGTCGGCGCGGGCTATATCGGGCTGGAGCTGGGGATCGCCTTCGCCCGGCTGGGCACCCGGGTCACGGTGGTGGAGGCACAGGACCGGATCCTGCCCCTCTATGATGCCGAACTCACCGCCCCTGTGGCCCGCTGGCTGGCACGGCACGGGGTCACCCTCCACCTGTCGGCCCGGGCCACGGGGCTTGCACCCAACGGTGGACTAGACATCGTCACCGCCGACGGGGCCGGCCTGTTGGTTCCGGCGGAGAAGATCCTCGTCACGGTCGGCCGTCGTCCGGTGACGGACGGCTTTGGTCTGGAGGAGATGGGGGTCGACCTGGACGGTCCCTTCATCGCCATCGATGACCGGATGCGCACCTCCATGCACGGCGTCTACGCCATCGGCGATGTGACGGGGGAGCCGATGCTGGCCCACCGGGCCTCGGCGCAGGGCGAGAGGGTGGCCGAGATCATCGCCGGTCACGATCGCCGGTTCGACCCCGTGGCCATTCCCGCCGTCTGCTTCACCGAGCCGGAAATCGTCAGTGTCGGCCTGTCGCCATCGGAGGCTGTGGCCCGGGGTTATGAGACCGTGGTCGGACAGTTTCCCTGGCAGGCCAATGGCCGCGCCCTGTCCATGGGTGCCGGGGACGGCTTCGTCCGGGTGGTGGCGGCGCGGGCGGACCACCGACTGCTGGGTGTCCAGGCGGTGGGGGCCCATGTGTCGGAACTGTCAGCCGTGTTCGTCACCGCCCTGGAGATGGGAGCTGTGCTCGAGGACATCACGGGCATCATCCAGGCCCATCCCACCCTGTCCGAGGGCTTCCACGAGGCGAGCCTGTCGGCGCTCGGCCACGCCCTCCATATCTGAGGCGGTGTGTCGTCCGGGCGGGCAGGACGCCCCGGGACGACGGTGGGATCAAGCCGGCCCGATCACCCGGCGATCGCCGCGACCAGCATACCGCCGCAGGGGAGCGTCACCGTCCCGTCCTCGAGCTCGGCGTCGAGCTGGAACACCGGCGTCCAGGCCCCCGCCGGCAGGGCGGTGCGGGTGTCGGCATCACCGAGATTGAACAGGAACAGCCGCCGCCCCGCGCTGTCCCCGCGAAGGAAGGCCAGGGTCTCGCCCGGCAGATCGATGAAGGCGAGGTCCGATGCCCAGAGTCCCTCCTGGCCCCGCCGCCAGGCCAGCCACTGGCGGGTGAAGCTCAGAACACTGTAGGGATCGTCCGTCTGCCGATCCACCGCCAGCGGGCGGTGAGCCTCCGACACCGGCAGCCAGGGCTCCGACCGGCTGAATCCCGCCTGGGGATCGTCCGCCGTCCAGGGCATGGGGGTGCGGCAACCGTCCCGACCCTGATTGTTGGGCCAGAGCGCGAGGCCCTCCGGATCCACCAGACGGTCGAACGGCACCTGCGCCTGGGGCAGGCCCAGCTCCTCCCCCTGATAGAGGAAGGCCGTGCCCCGCAGGCTGGTCACCAGGGCGATCAGCATCTTCAGATAGCGCAGGGGTCGCCCGGCCCCCCAGCGGCTGGCCACCCGCACCACGTCATGGTTGGAGAACGCCCAGCCGGGCCAGGCGTCCGGGCCGGCGGCGGTGATCCTCGAGACCTGATCCCGGACAAAGGGCGCCCCGAACTTCGCGCCGAGGAAGACGAAGCTGTAGGCGGTGTGGAAGCGGTGGTCCCCGCGGGTGTAGTCCACCATGCAGCGCAGGGACTGGTCCGAGGCCAGCTCCGCCACCATCATCCGCTCCGGATAGGCGTCCGTCACGGCGCGCAGGCGCTCGACGAAGGGCAGGGTCTGCGGCTGGTCGATATTGTACAGGTGCCGCTGGTACTGCCAGGGCCGGTCCCGGGGCCCGTCCTCGGCCGGGGGATTGTCCCTCAGTGACCGATCGTGGGTGTAGAAGTCGGCCACATCGAGGCGGAAGCCGTCCACCCCCCGGTCCAGCCAGAAGCGGGCCACGGCCAGGATGGCCTCCTGAACCTCCGGATTGTGGAGGTTGAGGTCCGGCTGGCTGGTGAGAAAATTGTGCAGATAGTACTGACGGCGCCGTCCGTCCCACGTCCAGGCCGGGCCGCCGAACACCGCCAGCCAGTTGTTGGGGGCGGTTCCATCCGCTTTCGGATCGGCCCAGACATACCAGTCCGCCTTCGGATTGTCCCGGCTCGCCCGGCTTTCGGTGAACCATCGATGCTGGTCGGAGGTGTGGCTGTACACCTGGTCGATGATCAGCTTCAGGCCCCGGGCATGGCAGCCCTCCACCAGGGCATCGAAATCCGCCAGGGTGCCGAACAGGGGGTCGATCCCGCAATAGTCGGCCACGTCATAGCCGAAGTCCTTCATCGGCGAGGTGAAGATCGGCGACAGCCAGATGCCGTCCACGCCCAGGCTTGCCACGTGGTCCAGCCGGGACAGGATGCCGGCGAGGTCGCCCACCCCGTCGCCATTGCTGTCCTGGAAGCTGCGGGGATAGATCTGGTAGATCACGGCCCCCTTCCACCAGGGCACGTTGGTCGTCGTCATGGCTCGTCTCCCGAAGGGGTCGGTCAGTTCGTCCGGTTGCGTCCGAAGTTGGGCTCTGGCGATTCCTGACCTGCGGCGACGATGCCGAGGCGGATCGCCCGGGTACGGACGAACAGGGCCTCGAGCTTGTCGGCCTCGCCCCAGCGGATGGCCCGGGACAGGGCCTGCAGATCCTCGGTGAACCGGGCGAGGATCTCAAGCACCGCATCCTTGTTCAAGAGGAACACGTCCCGCCACATGACCGGGTCCGAGGCCGCGATCCGGGTGAAGTCCCGGAACCCCCCGGCGGAGAACTTCATCACCTCGCTCTCGGTGACGTCCTCGAGGTCTGCGGCGGTGCCGACGATGTTGTAGGCGATCAGGTGGGGCAGATGGCTGGTCACCGCCAGCACCAGATCGTGGTGGCGGGCGTCCATCTGCTCCACCTGGCTGCCCAGGCCGGTCCAGAAGTCGGACAGGCGCTGCACGGCCGCCAGATAGGGGGCGTCGGTGCGGGGCAGGGGGCACAGGATGGCCCATCGGCCGCGGAACAGCTCGGCAAAGCCTGCGTCCGGGCCCGACTGCTCGGTTCCCGCGACCGGGTGGCCGGGAATGGCGAAGACCCCGTCCGGCACCACGGCCTCGAAGGCCTCCAGCACCGCCTGCTTGGCCGAGCCCACGTCGGTGAGGGTCGCACCGGGCGCGAGGACTGCGGCGATCTGGCCGGCCATGGGGCCGATGGCCGCGGGGGGCGTGGCGATCAGCACCAGATCGGCACCGCTCACGGCCG
>DAINBM010000131.1:0-6933 GCA_036732965.1 Caulobacteraceae bacterium
ATCAGCGCATTACACGGATTAAGTCGGTCATCTGGCTGGCAACTTCGGACGTAAGAGGCTGACTGAAAAATAAGGTGGGTGATTTCAATCAGTTGTGATTCCGTTGGGTTGCGAAGCACAATGGAGTTCACGATGGCTTGGACTGAAACCACCCGCGCTCATTATCGGCGTGACGCGCTGCGTTATGCAAGCGACTTGACGGACCCGGAGTGGGCGCTGGTCTCCCCGTTTCTGCCGAAGCCGTCGAAGATGGGGCGACCGAGAAAAACGAGCCTGCGGTCGGTGTTCGAGGCGATCCTTTACATGGCCTCGACGGGCTGCCAGTGGCGGGCTATTCCGAAGGACTTCCCACCCTATTCGACCGTCCAGGGTTATTTCTACGCGTGGTCCCGCAGCGGATTGTTGTCGCATATCAATCACATGCTGGTGGTGGCGCTGCGGGAATCGGTTGGTCGAGAGGCCAGCCCGACCGCGGGGGTTATCGATAGCCAATCGGTCAAGACTACTGAAAGCGGTGGGCCGACGGGCTTCGACGCCGGCAAGAAGATCAAAGGTCGCAAACGCCACATTGTCACCGACACCGAGGGCAACCTGGTTGGCCTCCATGTTCACACCGCCGATATCCAGGACCGCGATGGCGCGCCCGCCACCTTGATGTCGATCCGCTCGCTCTGCCCTTGGCTGCGTCATGTGTTCGCCGATGGTGGCTATGCCGGGGACAAGCTCCGCGACGCCATGGCACCGCTGGGCCTGTGGACCTTCGAGATCATCAAGCGCTCCGACAAGGCTGTGGGCTTCGAACTTCTACCGCGACGTTGGGTCGTCGAAAGGACTTTTGCTTGGCTCGGTCGCTGCCGACGACTGGCAAAAGATTTTGAGGCCACAATCCAGAGCGCAGTTGCATGGATCCTCATCGCGCACATCCGAAGGCTTACAAGACGACTGGTCCGAGCCTAACATCATCGGCATTCTGAGTCAGACTCTTAGACTTCGAGTAACCATGCCCCTTAACGGGGTGTTTTCACTACTGTGCCAGTCTACCCTCATGAAAAAGGTCGGCTTTCATCGGGCACCGAACCGGGGGACATCGGACGGTATGCAGCGTTCGGACAATATGCCGAGCCTTCTTCGGCGGTTCGCGAACGATGAACGGGGCGCGACCGCCATCGAGTATGGCCTGATCGCCGCTCTCATCGCCCTGGTCGTGATCGGTTCGGTCGGGACCGTGGGGAATAACCTGAAGAACAAGTTCAACAACGTCGCCAATGCGGTAAAGTAGCGCGCCGTGTTCCGGATCCGGGGCCGGATCCGGGAGGCTTCATGGGTCATGTCCTGCGCGCGGGCGGTCTGGCGGCCGTCTATGTCCTGGTGGCCCTGACCCTGACCCTCGGGGCCGGACTCCCGGCCTTTGCCATGTCCTTCGCCAGTTCCTCGATCCTGCTGGCAACCCAGCCCGACACCCCAAATGCCCGGCCGCGCAGCCTGGTCGGCGGACACATGATGGCAGGTCTGTGCGGCTACGGCTGTGCAACCCTGCTCGGGGCAGAGCCCTGGGCGGCGGCTCTGGCCATCGGACTGGCGGCCATGCTGATGCTGGTCACTCGCACCCTGCATCCCCCGGGTGCGGTGAGCGGCTATCTGATGTTCAACGCCCATGACCATCCGGCCTGGCTGCTGTTTCCGGTGTTGACGACCAGTCTGGTGCTGGCGGGCCTGTCGGAGCTTGCCCGTCGTTACGTCCCGGTGCCGCCGCCCGGCAGGTGACGTCGGTGAGTGCCGGGGCCCCGGATCAGCGCCCGATCTCGGCATAGACTGCCCGTTCGAAGATCGCGGCGAGTTCGAGACACGCCGGATCGGCAAAGGGCAGCAGCTGGGTCAGGATGACGGCGCAGAGCTGTTCCTCAGGATCGACCCAGTAATAGGTGTTGGCGAGCCCGGCCCAGGAGAAGCTGCCGGGGCGTCGGCCGTTGGGGCCACCTTGCGGATGCAGCATGAAGCCAAGGCCCCATTCCGCTGGACCACCGCCGGTCATGTCGAGGTCGTGGGTGAGGAACGGGGCGGCCGTCGTCAGCCGGCGGATGGCGACATCGCCCAGCTGGTTGCGCTGCATCTCCGCCACGGTTTCCGGCTTGAGAATGCGTCCGCCGGGGGCTTCTCCCCGATCCAGCAGCATCTGCAGGAAGCGCAGGTAGTCCGTTGCCGTGCCATGCAGGCCGCCGCCCCCGCCGGCGAAGTCCGGCGCGGGAGGGGCCGGCAGCTCGAACGGCACGAGTGTGCCGTCCGGCGTGCGGAGAGTGAGCCCGGCCTGACGCGCCTGCAGGTCCGGCGTCGGTGCAAAGGTCGTGGAGGTCATGCCCAGCGGTGCCAGCAGGTGGGTCTCCATCCGGTGGGCCAGCTCCTCACCGGTGGCGGCCTCGATGGCCAGGCCCACCCAGTCGGTGCTGATGCCGTAGGCCCAGTCCGTGCCGGGATCGAACAGGAGGGGCTGGTTCAGGGCCGCCCGCTGGCCGGTGCCGAGGCCGGGCAGGCCCGTCACCTCGACATAGCGGCCAAGCTCCCGGCTCCACATGTCGTAACCGAAGCCGGATGTGTGGCTGAGGAGACGGCGCAGGGTCACAGGTGCGCGCGCGAGGCGCAGGACCGGCTGACCGTCCGGCTCGAAGCCCTCCAGCACCTGTGGCTCTGCCAGCGCCGGCAGCAGGCGACCGAGGGGCGCGTCCAGCGACAGTCGCCCCTGCTCGACCAGTTGCATCGCCGCGACCGATGTGAGGGCCTTGGTCATGGAGGCCAGCCAGAAGACGGTCTCCTCGTGGACCGGAGCGGATGCGCCGGCGTGCTGGGTCCCGAAGGCACCCGAGAACAGGGGGCGGCCGTGCTGCCAGGCCGCGGCGACGAAGCCGGGCGTCTGGTGGGTGGCGAGCGCAGCGGTCAGGCGGGTATGGATCTCGGACATGGGGTGTGCCTTTCCCGATCTATGTCCGGGGATTCTAGACGCAAAATCGCCGGGCAGGCGATGGGCAAGCGTGCGTGGACAGACGGAATCGACCCATTGGGAATTGCGCGGCGTCCCCTGGCCGCAAGCTGTGGCCAATGGGGGCGGGACCGGGGCACGGGGAGGGGAGCCGGACATGATCTTCGAGACCGGGACGGGCCTGCAACTGGCCTATGACGATGCCGGGGCCGCGGACCTGCAGACACGGGTCCTCGTTCATGGCTTTGCCTCCAACCGCCGGGAGGGATGGCAGCGGACCGGGTGGTACGCCGCCCTCGATGCCCGGCGGGAGCGGCGCATCGCGCTCGACCTGCGCGGGCACGGGGAGAGCACACGCTCCCACGATCCGGCGGATTACGACCCCTCGGAGATGGCCGCCGACATCGTGGCCCTGCTGGACCACCTGGGCGTCCGCCGGGCCAGTCTCGTGGGCTTCTCCATGGGGGCGCGTCTGGCTCTCGCCTGTGCGCTGGATCATCCCGGACGGTTCGACCATCTGGTTCTGGGCGGGGTGGGCATGCGTCTATTCGATCCGCCCCGCGACCCGGGGGCCATGGCCGCGGCCATGCGGGCCGCTGACCCCGAGGCCATCGACCTGCCGCTGCTGCGGAGCTTCCGCCAGTTCGCCGACGTCCAGGGGGAGGACCGTCTGGCGCTGGCGGCGTGCAGCGAGGGGCCCGGCCGCACCTTTTCGCCCGATGATCTGATGGCGCTTCAGGTTCCGACCCTTGTGGTGGCCGGGGCCCGCGACCTGCTGGCCGGCAGCCCCGAGGGGCTCGCGGAAGCCATTCCCGGGGCCCACGCCGTCACCCTGCCGGGCTGTGACCACTTCGGCACCATCACGCACGCCCTGTTCAAGGGCAAGGTCTTCGACTTCTTCGACGGCTGGCTCGATGTCGAGGAGCCTTCGGGCTTTCGCTGAGCCCGGGCGAAGGGGGCTGAGGCGACTTGACGGATTGCCGCCGTCGACGGCACGGTGACGCAGAGCGCGACCGGCGCAACCTTCGGGAGGAGGGCGACATGGCCCATGACGACGCAGCACCCCGCCACGCCAGCTTCACGTCCATGGTCAATGGCACGGCCGAGGACTGGAAGGTCATCTCCGAGGAGATGAAGCCCTTCCAGAGGGATCTGCCCAACCGGATCCTCACCCACCTCAAGCTGCTGCAGGGGGATTACGGCGGCTACTCGGTGGACCGGTTCGAGCACAGCCTGCAGACCGCCACCCGGGCCCATCGGGACGGACGGGACGAGGAATATGTCGTCTGTGCCCTGCTGCACGACATTGGCGACACGCTCGGCTCGGCCAACCACGCCGACGTGGCCGCGGCCATCCTCAAGCCCTACGTGTCCGAGGCCAACCACTGGATGATCGAGAACCACGGCATCTTCCAGGGCTACTACTTCTTCCACTATCTGGGCCTGGATCGGGACATGCGCGAGCGGTTCCGCGGCCATCCGCACTTCGAGCACTGCGCACAGTTCTGCCATCTCTACGACCAGAGCGCGTTCGACCCGGACTATGAAAGCCTGCCGCTGGAGGTGTTCGAGCCCATGGTCCACCGGGTCTTCGCCCAGGTGAAGACCTCGATCTATCGCAAGCCCCGGACGGCGTGACCCGACCCGCGCCGGTGACCGGCGGGGCCTACTTCGCGTCGGCGTAGAGCTTGACCACGCGGTAGAGATAGGTCCGTCCGTCCAGCAGGGACTTCACGGCTATGCGCTCGTTCAGCCCGTGCACCCCCGAGTGCGTGGGTTCGGCAAACATCCCCGACAGGCCATAGGTCGGAATGCCCCGGGCGTTCAGATAGCGTCCGTCCGTGGCACCGGTGGACATGGTCGGGATGACCGGCACGCCCGGCCACATGTCGTGGGCGACCCGCTCCGCCGGACCGAGGACCCTGGCCGACAGGGGCGGCGGCGGCGGCGTGGGGCTCAGCTCGCCGGCGGGCGTCACCGTCACCTTCGGGTCCGCGATGACGGAGGCGAGGGTGGTCCTGACCGTCTCGACCGACACGCCGGGCAAGATCCGGCAGTTCACATTGGCACCGGCCCGTTGCGGCAGGGCATTGGTGGCATGTCCGCCGTCCAGCAGGGTCGCCACGCATGTGGTGCGCAGCATCGAATGCCAGCTCGGGTCCCGGGACACGATGGCTTCCGCCGCCCGGTCCGTCGGATCCCTGGCCAGCGCGATCATGGCCGCGCCGCTGTCGCCGCCGATCAGCCCGCCGGTGCGGGAGAAATAGGCCCGGGTGGTGTCGCTGAGCTGTGCCGGAAAGTCGAAGGCGGACAGGCGGGTCAGCGCCGCCGCGAGATGGTAGATCGCATTGTCCGGGACGGGGCGGGAGGAGTGTCCGCCCGGGTTGGTCGTCTCCAGGCGGAAGTCCTGATAGACCTTCTCGCCCGCCTGGATGCCCAGATAGATCGGCCGGTCATGGTCGTCCAGCAGGCCGCCGGCCCCTTCGTTGAGGGCGAATTCCGCATCGATCCAGTCCCGGTGCTGGGTCGCCAGCCAGTCGGCCCCGTTGAAGGCCCCGCCGGTTTCCTCGCCGCAGGTCAGGGCGAGCTTGATATCCCGCCGGGGGCGATAGCCCTCCGTCCGGTAGCGGATCATGGCGTCGGTGAAGCTCGCGGCCATGGCCTTGTCGTCGGACGTGCCGCGCCCGTAGAAATAGCCGTTCTCCTCCACCAGGGTGAAGGGATCGCGGGTCCAGTCCGCGCGCTTGGCCTCCACCACGTCGATATGGGCCAGCAAGAGTATGGCCTTGGCGGACGGGTCCCGGCCATGCAGCACGGCCACGAGCCCGCCCTCCCGCGGATGCTCGGGCGTCGCGAACAGGTGGATGTCCGCAGCCGGATATCCCGCTGCCGTCAGACGGGCGGCCATGCGCTCCGCCGCAAGGGTGCAGCTGCCCGCGGACAGGGTGGTGTTGGTCTCAACCAGCTCCTTGTAGAGACCCCGGAAGGCGGGCTCCGTCGGATCTCCCGAGGTCCCGGCGCGGGCCCCACCGACGGACAGGACCATGCCGCCGACGGCGACGAACGAAGCGAGGATCTTGCGAAGTCGTGACATGAGGCACCCGAACTGAACCAGTGGTCAGGCCACCACAGTTCACGCCACGGCGCAACCACCGGCGAGGTCGGCTGGCAGCCTCAGCCGTGGGAGCCGGTGGCCTTGTAGTCGCCGGGTTCGATGTCGAGGCGCTTGCCGTTCCGGTCCCTCGTCTGCCGCTGGCGGATGGGCAGGATGAAACTCACGGTGGTTCCGCGCCCCGGTTCGCTGGCAATCTCGAAGCGGCCCTCGTGCAGTTCGATCAGGGACTTGGACAGGGCGAGACCCAGGCCCGTGCCCTGCTGCGTCTTGGCCAGCTGGCTCTCCACCTGCTGGAAGGGCTGGGCGAGGCGCGCCATGTCCTCCTTCGATATGCCGATGCCGGTATCCATCACGCTGACCATGACCCGATAGTCCACCTGCCGGGCCACGATCTTCACCCGGCCGCCCCGGGGGGTGAACTTGATGGCGTTGGAGAGCAGGTTCAGGATCACCTGCTTGATCGCCCGCTGATCCACCTGCATCGGGGGCAGGGTCGGGATGTCGCTGCTGAGGGTCAGGCTGCCTTCCGTGGCACGGGGCCCCATCAGCCGCATCGCGTCCTCGATGAGACCGGCCAGGCTGATGTCCTCGAGGTTCAGGCTCTGCTTGCCGGCCTCGATCTTGGCCATGTCCAGGATGTCGTTGATCAGGGCCAGCAGATGGTGGCCGGAGGCGTGGATGTCGTTGGCATATTCCACGTAGCGCTGGTGGCCCAGCGGCCCCAGCATCTCCCGGGCCATCATCTCGGAGAAGCCGTTGATCGCGTTCAGCGGCGTGCGCAGCTCGTGGCTCATGTTTGCCAGAAATTCGCTCTTGGCCGCATTGGCCTGCTGGGCGCGGGTCTTCT
>DAINBM010000132.1:0-1347 GCA_036732965.1 Caulobacteraceae bacterium
CGAGTCCGGCTTGCCCCAGGGAACATAGGCCAGCTCCAGGACATAGCCCTCGGTATTGGTGCCCCCCGCATACTGCACCGGATCGGCGGTGCCGGAGGTGCGGAAGACCTGCACCGACGGGGTCCAGGTGTCCGCATAGCTGTAGGACAGGTCGGCCCGTGTGGTGTTGAGGTGGTTCTTGGGATTGGTCCCCGCCAGCAGGGCGGAGGCCTTCAGGTCCTGGTCCTCGTGCATCCAGATGGCGTGGGCGGACAGGACATGGGTCGTTCCGATGTGCTGCCAGGTCCCGTCCAGGCCGAAGTCGCTGATGGCGTCGGTCCCGTGGCTGACATCCCCGGCCGGGTAGCGCTCGGCCCGCAGGCCCAGCGCCCCGACCTGGAAGGTCTCGCTGGCACCGATGTCGTGGATCAGGGCCGCCCGCCAGTAGGGGATGACGCCGCTGAAGCGGTCGGACGTGGAGCCCGTCCCTTCGCCCAGCCGCCCGGCAAACCGGCGCTCCATCGGCAGATAGGCCATGGCTGCGAGATAGACCGTGTCGTCCCACATGACATAGCCGCCGCCGCCCGCCACCGTGTGGCTCAGCCCACCGTCCAGCAGGGACGAGGCCGCCGCGGCCGGGGCCAGGGCCGAGCCATTGTAGGGAAAGCCCCAGGCCGGCGTGGAATTCCAGGCGTCCTCGATCGTGGGATTGTTGTTGAAGTCGATGCCGAACACCGAGTCCCGGCCCAGCAGCGTGACCTCGGAGGCCCGCCGGACATCCACATTGTCGATGGAGAAGCCGTGGGCCACGCCATCATAGGTGGCCTGGGCAAAGGCACCCCAGCCCTGGGGCAGCCTCCCGGCATAGAAGGCCGAGATCTGGTCCACGGCGAAGTTGTCATTGTCCCCGAAGTGCGGCGCGGGTGGGGTCGGCGCGCTGGCCTGGGTATGGGTGAGGGAGGCAAGGGCCATCAGCGCCACGGGGGGCTCGTGGCTCTTGCCGTCCGAGCTCTGGTAGCCATAGAGCTTGAAGTCGCGGCCGTAGGGTTTCAGCTGGGGCCCGAAGGCGCTGACATGGCAGGCCTGGCACGGCTGCCCGGTCTGCTGGGCGAAGCTGGGGACGGCATGGGCCGGCCGGGCCAGCAGGACGGACAGGACGAGCACGGCCCAGAAGCCGATACCGCGGCCGAACGGAAGGCGCAGATCCCGAGGCTTCAGGTCATGGAGGTGCCGCGATGCCCCGATGGACTCCGGGCGGACCCGCGTGGTCTGGTTCTGATGGGTCTGTTCGCGCATGCCGGGCTCCCCGAAACTGACCTGCACGTCAACCTGTCAACCCGCTGTGGTAAAAAAACCCATAATTTCGTC
>DAINBM010000132.1:1447-6863 GCA_036732965.1 Caulobacteraceae bacterium
TGACCTGCACGTCAACCTGTCAACCCGCTGTGGTAAAAAAACCCATAATTTCGTCACAACTCTGTAGCTGTAGCTTTCATTCCTTGTCTTTTGATCGTGCTGGCCTTTTGGTCCGGAGGGCCGTGCCCTTGGCCGGGACGGTGTGCCGCTCAGAACCGGTGCGAGATGCCCGCATAGACCTGCGCGTCGGGGGTGGACCGGTTCAGGCCGAAATTCACGCCCCCATCCAGCTGGACGGAGGGCATGGCCTTGGGGATCCATGCCAGGCCCAGGTCAAGGCTCGCCTGGGTCACCGTCTTCAGCGGCTCGAAGTTCGCATCCGACCAGATCTCTGCCGACAGGGTGAGGGTGGGGCTGAGCGGCCGGCTCACGCTGATCAGGTTCACCAGATTGAGATGGTTGCCGTGGCCGGAGGCGTTCTGCAGCAGGTCCAGCTCCGGATCGATGAGCAGCTGCAGGCCGTTGCTCAGGGTCAGCTGGACCGGTGCGACCACACCGCCCTCCACCGCCCCGTTGCCGATCTGCCGCCCGGCCGTGGGCAGCTTGATGAAGGGGCTGACGGCGGCTGCGAGGTTGCCGCCGCTGTTGCCGACCAGATTGTACTTCGCCCGCAGGACCAGGTCGCCGCCGCTGGCGGCGCGGGTCGTCGTCCCGCCCGCGGTGGTGGTCACCTCGACCCGCGGCGCATAGCTCGCCTCCACGTCGAGGGCGTCGGTCAGGCCAAGCTTCAGCGTCGGATTGGCGGTGACCGTGGTCCTGGTCTGCACGCCGTCCGTGCGGTCCCAGGTCACGTCATAGGCGTCAACCTCCACCTGCCAGTGCCCCGCATCCACCGTGCAGGGACCGGTCGACTTGGTCGGGCGGTCCGTGCACAGGCCCCGCAGGGCGCTGTCCGGGGTGGGATTGAACAGGCTGTGCGCCGCTGTGTCCGTGGCGGGGACCGGATCCGCCTGAGCCGTTCCCGTGGCCAGCGCAAACCCGCAGGCCGCCAACAGGATCAGGTTCCGCATCATTGCATGTCGTCCGCTGCTCTCGGGGCCGAACCGGCCACCGTGCGGACCGAATAGCGCCATTGCGTCGGCGCCGTCCAGAGCTCCGGTCCGCTTCGATCGCCTGCTCCGCCGGGGGGAGTTCGGAGCGACCGACCGCTGTCGACGGCTATTTCCGGGTCCAGACCCCGTTCAGCGGCCGATAATACTGGCCCGCCGGCAAGCGGGCCAGGAGCTGGGCGGCGGTGGCCTGGCCAGCAGCCTCTACGGTCACTCCGGTCTTGGCTGCGGTTTCCCGATAGACAGCGGCACGGCCGCCGTTGATCTCGGCGACGGCGGCACCGACCTCCGGGGTGGCGGAGCCGGTGACCAGGCCAAGGAAGCCGTCCGCCTGCTCGCCCACCTGGCCCGCGGCCTTGGCCGTCTCCACCGTGGCCTTGGCCGCCGACTGGGCGTAGGCCGGGGCGGCGTTCAGCAGCAGGCCGGGGCCGGCGACGGTACCGGTGGCCAGGACGGCGGCGAGGGCGAGGGGCCGGTGCCAGGAAATCCGGCTCAGGGATACAAGGTTCAGGGAAACAAGGCTCAGGGAAGGTCGTGGGGTCTGGGTCATGGTCCCGATACTCCTCAGAACAGGTCCGGATTCTTGGCGATCAGGGACTGGACTTCCTTGTCCAGCTGGATCCGGACATTGGCGTCCAGCTTGGCGTAGATGTTGATCGGCGCCACTTCCAGACGCACCGTGGAGGTGCAGCCGCCCAGAAGGACGGGGCCGAGGGCCAGGGACAGAACCAGCGCCGCCGCACTGCCGATTTTACGCATCCGTCATCTCCGCCGGGGACAGCCTGGGCCGATCGATCCCATCGAAGCGGCCCGATTAGGGTTTTTGCGGGGCAGCCGCATCCGAGTCGCGGTCCGGATGGGCCAGGGTCTGCATAAGGTCGTCGAAATTGATGGAGGTGTCGAGGGTCAGGTTGACCGGCGTGCCCTTGGGCAAGGTCAGCGGCGTCTCGGCCAACCGCCCGCGCAGCACGTCGATCAGGTTGATCCGGGAGGGAAGGGCCTTGTCCGGATCGTGCCGTCCGCGAATGTGCAGGATCAGGCCGAGGCGGCCGTTGGGGCGGCTCTCCAGCACCCCGTCCAGATCGTCGAAGGCGAGGTTCTCGAGGGCCTGATAGGCGATGTCCTTCACCGTGCCGCTGGTGGCCGGTCCCCCCGCGCCTCCCCCGGCCAGCACCTGGCGCTTGATCGACAGCCGCCCCGGACCCACCGACACCAGCCGTCCATTGGCCACGCGCAGGCCCTCCGGTCCGAGGGTGAAGGGTACGACGCCCGCGACCACGGCCTTCAGGCTCACCTTGTCCGCGAGGTCCGTGGAACTGAGGATCGAGCCGATGTCCACGTTCACAACCTTGACCTGGCCCCGGGTGCTGGCGCGGGGGGCGAGCAGCAGGCTGACCGGATCCAGCGTCACCTTGCCCGATCCGGCATGGGCCACGGCGCTGGTGATCTCCACCGTCTTCGGTGTGAGGCGGTAGTGGACCTCGATCCCGGTGATGGGGGTGACGGATTCGATCCGGTCGAGGGTGGCCACCTGATCCGGCGCAGTGCTGAGGGGGCCGAGGCCGGTGAAGGTCAGCCGTGTCGTCAGGCCCGTACCCGTTCCCGCGCCCATATGAAAGTCGGAGAGGTGGGCCCGGGCCTCGCCGGAGGAGGTCACCGGGCCGTTGGCCGTCCAGGCATAGTGGCCGGAGAAGCTGGCCTCCCCGGTCACCCGCCAGACGGACCTGGCGGCGGCGTCGGACAGGTCGCCCGGCTGCAGACCCTCCGGGGTGAAGGCGATCTTCGCCGCCTCGACATCCGCCGAGCCGGCCTGCCGCGCCATGTCATGGGTCAGGGTCGCCACCGCCAGCGGCGTGGCCTTGCGCCCACCCGCCACCTCGAACCGCCCGGCCCACCGGCCGGCCGCGAGGCTAACCGTCCCGTCGGCCGACACCGGCTTGAACCGGGAGGGCGAGGCCGTGTCGCTGACAGTGGCCCGGGTCAGGTGAACCGATCCCGCGGGGCCCGCGGCCCCGTCGTGGAAGGCCAGATCGGCGGTGACATGGCCGACCGTTGCCTCGGCCATCGGCAGGCGGGCTGACCCGTCCCGCGTCGCGGCCGTCACCTGCCAGTGCCCCGGGGACAGGGCCAGCAACGGGGAGCCGGGCACCGGGCAGAGCGCGGCCCGGATGGCGGTGACCGGGTTCTCGGGCTTGCCGGCAATGGCCGCCACCGTCACGGCTGTGCAGGCCGGCAGGGTGATCGTGGTACGCCCGGCGGTCATCTGCACCCGCGCCGGTGTCGACAGGCTCAGGCCGTGCATACTGCCGAGGTCGGTCTGTCCGCCCAGTGTCACATCCGCCGTGCCCGTGCGGGCTCGGGCATCATAACGGTAGCGGCCAACCGTGACGGCCAGCTGCGGCAGGCCGCCGCCGGTCAGGGTGACCGCCAGGGCACCCTCGCCGTCGTGTCCGCGGCTCTGCAGCAGGGGCAGGGGGCCCGCGCGCACCCCCAGTTCGCCGCCCCCGCCTGCGGTCAGCCGCACCGGCTCGGCCAGCACGATGCGGCGGGCACCGGGCGAGAGCTGGATGTCGAGGTGGGGCACGGTCAGCTGCTGCCGCTGCAGGGCCGTTGCCAGCGCCGCGTGCAGCGCGGGATCGCCGCCCAGCACCGGTGTGGCCCTGGCGAGGCGGTCGGCGTCGGCGGTGGACAGGTCCGACCGGCCCGAGAGTCCTGCGGTCAGTCGCGCGGACAGCCCCGCCTTTTCCAGCTGGACCGGACCGGCAAGGGTTGCGGAAAGGTCGTGGATCCGCGGGGCCGCGTTCGGAATCGTCAGCTGCACCGTGCCGCTGCGCAGCTGTGCCGTCAGGTGGCCCGACCCGGAGGGGCCGGTCCCGGTTCCGACCTCGGCCGAGCCCGCGAGCCGCGTGGTCAGCACGGCATCCTGCGCCAGGGCCGCGGCCGTGCCGATCCCGGCACCTGTCAGGGTCATGACGAGACTGCCGGTCGCGCGGGGATGGGTCAGCGACCCGCCCGTCGTGCCGTCGAGGTCGAGGTCCAGTCGCACATGGTCCCCCCGGACCCGGACCCGGGCCAGGGCCAGCCCGTCGCCCGTGATCTGGCCCTTGAGGGTCACGGGTCCGGTCAGGGTCGCGGCCGTCACGTCGGGAACCCGGCCGGAGAGGGCGATGGTGGCGTCTGCCGCCGATCCCGCCAGGGGGCCGGACAGGGTCGTCCGGCCCAGGCGTGCGCCGAGGTCGAGATCATAGGCCCCTTGCCGCCGCTGCAGCCGGAGCTGGGCAGACCGCAGATCCGTCGTCACCGGACCGGCATGGCGGAGGCCCGCACCGCTTATGACCGACAGCTGCTGCAGATGGCCGTCCCGCACCTGCCCGTCGACGTCCAGACGCGTGCGCTGCCCCGCCGCGTCCAGCAGGATCGCGCCATGGAGGATGTCCACGTCCGGCAGGGGGCCGCCCTTGCGAGCGCCGGGTCCGGACAGGCCATCGATGAGGCGCTGCAACTGGCCCAGCCTGGGCTGTCCGTCGACCAGGGTCACGTGCAGGATCGCGCCGGACAGACGCACGCGGCGCACCTCGCCCGGCCGGTCTCCGAAATCCACCTCCAGATGGTCGATGGTCAGGTCCGGCGAACCTGCGGGTCCGATGCTTAGCCGCCCCCCGAGGCCGGCCCAGCCCAGCTCGTCCATGACGATGGCCGACTCGACCCCCTGGCTGTGGAGCCAGGCCTCTGCCGAGAGCGCCGCGAGGTGGCCACGGACTAGATAGAGGCCGAGCCCGACGACGACCAGACCCCCGGCGCCCAGGGTCAGGATCCGCGTCCAGCGACCTCGGCCGGTCACGGGCCGGGATACCGCCCGGGGCTTGACCTGTTCCTGATCCATACGGGCGTGGCTTCCGCTGCGTGGGCGTTGCGTCATCCATAATCAAACGACGGCGCCTGGGAAGCCCTTGCACCCCGCGGCGTCGTTTTCATGGCGAACAACCGCCCCCGTTCACGGTTCCGGCCCCTGAAGGGCAAAAGCGTCATGGAACGGGCGTGATTGCCGCAGTAGTCTGCGGTCGCGCTGATGTGACGGAGGTAATGTGAGGATCATGGACAGACGCACCGCGTTGATCCGGACGGGCGGGCTTGTCGTGGCCGCCCTGGCCGTCGCGACCTCTGCCGCGGCGGACAGCGGGCGGATCCGCACGGCAGGTCCGGTCCTGGCGGCGCCGTCCGCCGGTGCCCGGCCGACCGGCACCTTGCGGGTCGGGACGGCGGTGACCCTCGGGGAGCACCGCGGTTTCTGGGTCAGGGTCCAGGCCGGAGCGACCCAAGGGTGGCTGAAGCTGAGCCAGATCAGCCTGTCGAAGGACTCCACCGGT
>DAINBM010000133.1:0-6850 GCA_036732965.1 Caulobacteraceae bacterium
GGTGTCGGCTTGCAGGCGCGCCAATCTCCCCGGGCCGAGGGTGCCGAGGCCCCGGGCCCGGTAGAGCTTCAGCCCATGCTTGACGCTCCAGAAGCGGAAGACGTCCCGCCACAATAGCTCGAACCAGATCCAGTAGGACCCGTCACTGGCCCCGAACTGCTCTTCGTGGGCCAGGAGCGCCGCATGGACCGTGCGGGGCGACAGGGCCCCCAGGGCCAGCCAGGGGGACAGCTTGGTGGAGTAGGCGGTACCGATCAGGCCGTTGCGGGTGGCCTTGTAGCGCGTCGGTGCCGATGACTGGAAATAGCGCCGGACATGGGCGAGTGCCGCGGCTTCGGACCCGTGGAAGTCTGGCTCGCCGAAGGGAAAGGATCCCGTCCGCGGGCCGGGCACGGTGGGCGACAGGCGGGTCGCCGGGATCTCCCCCGGGCCGGGTGGAAGCCCGACCGGCGCTGGCAGGGGCGGGCGGGGCCGGACCCCGGCGCGCTCCACGGCCTGGCGGAAGGCGGTGAACACCTCGGGCAGGGCCTCGGGCGCGAAGGGCAGGTCGTCGGGGTGCAGCAGGCTGGACTGCCAGGTCTCCCGCACCTCGAGGCCTGCCTGACGCAGGGCCGCCACCTCGGCCTGTTCCTCCGGGGCGGGGATGGCCTCGCAATGGATCCGCGTGGCCCCGATCCGGCGGGCGAGGGCGGGCAGCACCTCTGCCGCGGTACCGTCCAGCACCTGCAGCGTGCGGCCCCGGGCCGCGAGGGCGTCGGCCAGCCCCTGAACGGCTGTGTCGCGAAAGCCCCGGCGGAGCGGGCTCCAGCGGGGAAAGCCCCACCCGGTGTCCCGGGTCTCGTCCGCGGACCGGACATGGACGAGGGCCAGTTCGCCCGCCTCCCGGCAGGCCGCCACCAGGGCCGGATTGTCGTGCAGGCGCAGATCGTTGCGGAACCAGTAGACGGCCGCGGTCATGGGCGCGCCGCAGGCCGCCACAGCGGTCGCAGCGCCAGGAACAGGCGATAGGCCTGCTCCGCGCACCAGCCCACCGGCGGGATGGCCAGCAGATGGCCCAGCCAGCGGAATCCGCGCATCTGCCGCCACAGGACGGCGAAGGCCGCCGCCCCGGTGACGAGACGGCCGTCCGCTTGCCGGACATGCATGCGGGACAGGGCGTCGTCCCGTGCCAGACCCGGTCCCAGGGCCGCGTCCGGCACCCGGCTGGCGTCGATCCAGACCAGACCGTCGGCATCGGGGCGGGACCTGTAGAAGGCGATCTCCCGGGAGCAGACGGGGCAGGCCCCGTCATAATAGACCTGAACCCGCCCGGCCTCCGAGCGGCTGGTACCGCCTGTCATGTGCGGTCCTCCCTAGACCGGATGCTGGCTGCGCGCCCAGGCGCTGACCAGCAGGATGCCCACGGCGATCACCTGGGTCTTCACCCGCCAGGCCATGAAGCGGTTCGAGGTCGCGGCCGCCTCCGTCCCGTTCCGGGCGAAGGCGACCATGCCGACGAAGAACGCGACCACCACGGTCAGCAGCGAAAGTTCGATGAGGATGTCGAGGAAGATGTCCATTGCGCCCAGATAGGGGATGGATTTCCAGGTGCCAGACCTTGACGGGCGGCACCCGGCCTCCGGTGGCGGAGATGCAACGGTGGCTTGCCGCTATTTTTCCGTCAGGGCATGGGCGGCGGCGGTGTCCCCGGGGCGGGCGATGTGGGGTGTCACCACGATGTAGAGCTGGGTGCGCGAGCCGTTGGCCAGATGCAGCTTGAACAGGTCCCCCACCAGCGGGAGCTCGCCCAGGCCGGGGGGCGCCTCCCGCGTGGTCAGGCGGTTTTCCTGGGTCAGGCCGCCGATCACGAAGAACTCCCCGTCCATCACCGTGGCGGTGGTGGAGGCCTCCCGCTGGCTGATGGTGGGATAGCCCTGGGAGTAGCCGGTGACGCTGGAGACCTCGCAGAACACATGCGAGGTCACATAGCCGTCATCGCTGACCCGGGGGGCGATCTGCAGGGTCACCCCCACGTTCACATACTGGACCTGCTGCGACACGGCATTCACCCCGGACAGGGCGATGGAGGTCAGGATCGGCAGGGCGTCGCCGGTGATGATCTTGGCCGAGGAGCCGCTCTGGGCGGAGATCCGCGGGCGGGAGATGATCCGTCCCTCGCCCTTCGAGACCTGGGCAAAGATCGCTGCCTGCAGGGCGAGGCTGGTCTGGCCGGCATTGCTGAGGCCATCGCTGCCGATGCCGCCGCCGGGGGTGAAGGCCCCGGTATTCACCGTGACCACGCCGATCTTGCCCGCGCTGTTCTTGAAGTCGATGCCCACATTGCGGGCGCCGGTCTCCGTCAGTTCGACGAACACGGTCTCCAGCAGGACGCTGTTCACCGGCACGTCGAGGAGGGCGATGCGATCGCGCAGGCGGCGGATCCGCTCCGGCGGGCCGCGCAGGATCACGGCATTGAGGCGCCGGTCGATGCCGATCGTGTCGTCCACCTGGGCCCCGATGGGCGGCGCGTCCTGGTTCAGCAGGGCCTGGTTCTGCTGGAAGGTGTTGGCCGAGCCTCCGGTGATGCCGGACGAGCCGAAGGCGGGTTCCTGGGGGATGAAGGTGTCGTTGGGCTTCTGCGCCGGTCCGTCGCTGAGCAGGCCGACAATCTCGCTCACATCCGCATATTTCAGGGGAATGACGGCAAAGGCCTCGTCCTCGGCCCCCCGGTCGCGGAAGGCGGCCAGAGACGCCGGTGCGCCGCCCCGCTCGGCCGGGAGCGCGGCGGTCCTGCCTGTCGTCGCCGGGGCGGACCGGCCGTCGGCGGCGTGGACGGTGACGAAGATCGCCTGCCCGCCCACCGGCGCGGCCTCCACATGCATGGCACCGGGGCCGACCAGGGTCAGGAGGAGATCGGCCCCCCGCTGATCGAAGGCCAGGTCCCGCACATATCCGCGGACGAAGTTGGGGCTGTTGGCACCCGGCGACCGGCTGGCCCGGGACAGGACGACGGACGGGCGCCCGCCGTCATTCCCGGTGATGCTCACGGCAGGCGGCTGGCCGGAGAAGGTCAGGACCAGCCGGGTCTCCACCGGCGACGTATCGGCCAGGGTCACGCTGACCAGGGTCGCCTCGTCCGCCCGGGCGAGGGACGGCGAGGCGACGAGCAGTGCCAGCAGGGTGAGGACCGCCAACCAGATCCGTCTTCCGGTCCCTGTCCCTGCCGTGGTCAAGCGGACCCTCCCCGATCCGGGGCGTTACTGAACCGCGCCCGTCGCGTTGACGTAGCACTTCGAGTTGCTGGACGCCAAAGCTCTCTGGAGCAGATAGTTGCGGGTGCCGCCCGAGGCGGTCGGCAGGGTCACGTTGTAGTAGGACCCGTTGGCCAGCTTCGTCTGGCTGGATCCGAAGGTCCAGGCGCACATGTCGCCGTTTTCGGCCTGGGAGCGGTTGTACCAGGCGCTGATCAGCGGATCCGTTGCGGTCTCTTCCAGTTCGTGGGCGATCACGGAGATCATGGCGTCCACCGCCGGGTTGCCGTTCGGGGACACGCCCGCCGTGTTCGCGTTACAGGCGCTGAGCGTCTTGTTGGGATTGCCGATGAAGCCGTACTTGATGGAGGTGCCGGCCACGGTGGAATAGGTGTGCCAGCCGCAGTACTTGGTCAGGAAGCCCGAGCTTTCGCCCACGTCCGAGGAGGACAGCACCAGATAGATGGCATTGGGGTCCGGAGCGGTCGCGGCATAGTTGGCGACCAAGGCCTGCACCTTCGCATCGGTCAGCGTGTAGCTGCCATAGGTGGCCGAGACGGGCTGGGTGTACTGCACCACCGTGGGGGACGAGATCTGGGTCACCGACTGTCCGCCGGTCTGGGTGTAGAGCCCGAGGTTCGAGGAGGCCCCGGTGGTGATGCCCGTATAGTTGGTCATGCCGGTGGTCGGGGTCGCCGACAGGCCGTACAGGGCATCGAGGATGATCTGCTGGCCGGCGGCATTGTCGGTGCCGTTGGACTGGGCCCAGTTGCCGTACCAGATCACCACGATCTTGGAGATCGACGTCATCACCGGGCCGTTGTGATAGGTGATCGGCGAGGCATTGGCCGTGGTCGCACCGGCGGTGGGCGCGAGGCTGCGCGTGGCCTGGGCGTGCTGGCCGGACCGGTGGACGACCTTTTCGGAGATGTTGCCGAAGATGTCGGCGGTGGGCTCGTGCGGATTGCCGGCCAGGGCGGAACCGGCCGCCAGGCCCAGGCTGGCCACGACGGTGAGGGCACCGATGAGGCGGTGACGGGTCCGGGCAACAGCTTGCGACATGGAATTCCTCCGAGGCAGACGGGGCGACGAGTCAAAGGTCTGTAGTGACAATTGTGTAAGCAATATTGAGCATTCGTAAATGGGCTGCGCCTGAGAGGCGAAGCTTGGGTGCCTATCGGACGCGGCGGCCCCGGTGCGGCCGGATCCGGCGTGATTTCGGGTTGGCGCGGCGCTGGCGAGCGCCCATAAGCGCAGTCATGACCGCCGCCGATGCCGTTTCGCAACGTCTGGATGGGACCCGCGGACGGGGCCGGATCCGGCCTGCGCTGATCGCGGCGGGTCTGCGGCTCCTGGCGGAACGGCCGATCGACAGCCTGTCGGTGGACGAGATCGTCGAGACCGCCGGGGTCGCCAAGGGCAGCTTCTTCTATCACTTCGCCGACAAGCAGGCCTTTGCCCGGGAGATCGCCGCCCAGGTCCGCGCGGAGGTGGAGGCGACGATCACCGCGGCCAACCGCGACATCGACGATCCCGCCCGGCGGGTGGCCCAGGGGATCGGCCGGTTCGTCCGCTTCGCCCTGGCGGCCCCCGACAAGGCGACCATCGTCGTGACCGCGGACCTGCGCGGGGCGGACCCGGACCACGCCCTCAATGCCGGGCTGCGCGCCGATCTGGAGCAGGGCATGGAGAGCGGACGGTTCGACCGGGGCGATGTCAGTGCCGCCATGCTCAACCTGATCGGGATCACCCATCTCCTGATCCGCAAGGTGGTGTTCGACCGCCCCGGCCCGACCGGGGCCCGGGCCCTGTTCCGCTCGACCCTGTCCTTTGCCTTCCGGGGCCTCGGGCTGACGGCGGCGGATGCGGCCCGGGTGCTGGACCGGGTGGCGGCGGACCTGTTCCCCGACGCGGAAATCGACCCTTGACCGCGGCGGCATCCTGCCGTCTATTTGACCAAACAGTCAAATAGGGGCGGCCATGAGCCTGATCCGGATCGAAGACATCGCCCATGTGCGGTTCGCCGCGCCGGACCTCGAGGAGATGGCACGCTTTGCCGTGACCTTCGGCCTGGTGCCTGTGCTGCAGACCGAGGACCGTCTGGTCTGCCGGGGCGCGGGCCCGGCGCCGGCCATCCACCTGACCGAACGGGGGCCGGCGCGCTTTCTCGCCGTGGGCTTCCGGGCAGGGAGCCTTGCCGATCTCGACCGGCTGGCCGCGGCGGAGGGCGTGGCCGTGGAGGATCTGGACGGCCCGGGCGGGGGCCGGGTGGTGCGCCTCACCGATCCCGACGGTCACGGGGTGGAGGTGGTGGCCGGCCAGGCGAGCGCCGCCCCCCTGCCGGTGCCCGAGCCGCCGCCGCGCAACACCGGCGGCAGCCGCCCCCGGACCCGGGTTCCGGTCCGCATCCCGCCCGGTCCCTCCACCGTGCTGCGCCTGGGGCATGCGGTGCTGGAGGTGACGGACTTCCGCCGGTCGGAGGCCTGGTACAAGGCACGGTTCGGCTTCCTCACCTCCGACGAGATCCAGCTGGCGCCGGAGATGGCCATCGGTGCCTTCCTGCGCTGCGACCGCGGCGACCAGCCGACGGACCACCACACCCTGTTCCTACTCCAGTCCCCCCGGGCGCCGGCCTTCAACCACGCTGCCTTCGAGGTGGCGCATCTCGACGACCTGATGGCCGGGCACGCGCGCCTGCGGGCGGAGGGGCGCACCCCCGCCTGGGGGGTCGGGCGTCACATCCTCGGCAGCCAGATCTTCGACTACTGGAAGGACCCCTTCGGCCACGAGCTGGAGCACTGGACGGACGGCGACCTGTTCACCGCCGCGGACGGGTCCAACATCGCCACGTTCGACGAGCTGATGGGAACGCAATGGGGGCCCAGGCACCCGATGATGGCTTGAGCGGGAAGGGCAATCGCACATGAAACTCTGCACCTATCAGGGGGCGCACGGCCCCCGCGTCGGGGTGGTGATCGACGACCGGCTGGTCGATGCCGGGTTCGACGGCCCGATGACCGAGCTGATCGCCCGGTGGGGAGAGCTTCGCACCCGGGTCGAGCAGGCGCTGGAGGTGGGCGAGGCCCGGCCCCTGTCCCAGGTCACCCTGCTGGCCCCGGTCCTGCGCCCGGGCAAGATCTTCGCCATCGGCCTCAACTATGCCGACCACATCGCCGAGAGCGGTGTCCCGACGCCGGAGCACCAGGTCTGGTTCACCAAGGCCGTGACGGCGGTGAACGGTCCCTTCGCCCCGGTGGCCATCGCCCGGTCGGGCCCGATGGTGGATTATGAGGTGGAGCTGGTGGCGGTGATCGGCACCGGCGGTCGCAACATCCCCGAGGACCGGGCGGCGGCGCACATCTTCGGCTATTGCGTCGGCAACGACGTGACCGAGCGGTTCTGGCAGCACCGGACGCCCCAATGGTCTCTGGGCAAGTCCTTCGACACCCACGCGCCCATCGGCCCCTGGATCACCACGGCCGATGCGGTGGCCGACGTGCACGCCCTGGATCTCAGCTGCACCGTGAATGGCGAGGTGCGGCAGAGCTCCAACACCCGCCATCTCGTCTTCAACCTGTTCCAGCAGATCGCCCACCTGTCCCAGGCCATGACCCTGGAGC
>DAINBM010000134.1:0-6847 GCA_036732965.1 Caulobacteraceae bacterium
TCGCTGTCGGCGAGCCGACCGTCGATCAGGGCCCAGACCTCGTAGATGGCATCGGCGAACTGGAACCCGCGATCCTCTACATGGACGCTCGCCTCGGCATGGCGCACATACCGCCCGTTGACATAGGCCATGCGGGACATCAGGCCGGGTCCTCGTCATCTTCGTCGCCGGATCTGGCGGGAGCCACGCCAAGGGACTTCAGCTTGCGGTGCAGGGCCGATCGCTCCATGCCGATGAATGTCGCCGTCCGGCTGATGTTGCCGCCGAAGCGCAGGATCTGGGCGGTCAGATATTCCCGCTCGAACACCTCCCGGGCATCGCGGAGCGGCAGGGCGATGATCCGTTCCGGCCCGACAGAGCCCGCCGATCCGGCGGAGGCGACCTCCACGGGGAGCATTTCCGCGGTGATGGTCTCGGCCGGGTCGCCTGTGGCCAAGATCAGCAGGCGCTCCATGTTGTTGCGCAGCTGGCGGACATTGCCCGGCCAGTCGTGCACCTGAAGGGTCGCCACGGCGTCATCCCCGAGGGTCCGGCGGGGCAGGCCCGAGGCCTCCGACAACCGCTCGATGAAATAGGCGGCGAGCTGGGCGATATCCTCCCGGCGTTCCGCCAGCCCGGGCACCCGCAGGGGCACCACGTTCAGCCGATGGAACAGGTCCTCCCGGAAGCGGCCCATGGCGATCTCGTCCCGGAGGTCCCGGGAGGTGGACGACACGACCCGCACATCCACCTGCACATCGGTATCGCCCCCCACGCGGCGGAACCGCTGCTCCACCAGGACCCGCAGGATCCGGCCCTGGCTTTCCCGGGGCATGTCCGCAACCTCGTCGAGGAACAGGGTGCCGCCATGGGCGCGCTCGAACACGCCGATCTTCGAGGGACGCCCCCCCTCGCCTTCCTCTCCGAACAGCTCGAGGTCGAGGCGCTCCGGCGTCATGCCCGCGGCGCTGATGGCCACGAATTCACTCCGCGCCCGGGGACTGGCCCGATGGATCAGCCGCGCCACCAGTTCCTTGCCCGATCCCGGCGGACCGGAGATCAGCACCCGACTGTTGGCGGGGGACACCCGGGCGATCAGCTGGCGCAGCTGCTGGGCGGCCGCCGACTGGCCAATGAAGCCATCCGGCGCAATAGCCTGGGTGCGCAGGCGGCGGTTCTCCCGTCGCAGTTCCGCGGCCTCCAGCGCCCGCTCCACCAGCAGCAGCAGCCGGTCGGCCTTGA
This sequence comes from Caulobacteraceae bacterium, assembly GCA_036732965.1. GTDB lineage: Bacteria > Pseudomonadota > Alphaproteobacteria > Caulobacterales > Caulobacteraceae > CAIMFV01. The sequence continues at coordinate 1,222 of DAINBM010000134.1, forward strand.
ACGGCTTCTCGAGGAAGTCATAGGCGCCGCGCTTGATGGCCGACACGGCCGTTTCGATGTTGCCGTGACCGGAAATCATGATCACCGGCAGTTCGGGATCGAGGGACTTGACCATGTCCAGCAGTTCCAGCCCGTCGAGGCCGCCACCCTGCATCCAGATGTCCTGGATCAGCAGGGCCGGGCGCCTTTCCCGAAGCGCCGCGAGGGCCTGATGGGAATCCGCGGCGGTCCGGACGAAATAGCCCTCGTCCTCGAGAATGCCCGCGACGAGGTCCCGGATGTCCTGTTCGTCATCAACCACCAGTATGTCAGCCGCCATGGGATTACCTGTCCTGTGACACGTTCGGACCCTCGGGATCCTGTTGGACGGCACGCCGTCCGGAGGGGAAACGCAGTTGGACCCGGGCACCGGGTCTCACGGCCGCATCGGCCAGCACCAGCTCGCCGCCGTGCTCTTCCAGAATCCGCTTGACGATGGCCAGCCCGAGACCCGTGCCCTTTTCCCGGGTGGTGACATAGGGCTCGGTCAGACGGCTGCGGTCCCGGTCGGGCAGGCCCAGACCATTGTCCTCGATCTCGAAGACGATCTCGCCCGCGGCGATGACGAGGCGCGCCGCGATGATGCCGGGCATGTCCGGGGTCGCCATAAGCCGCGCCTCCACCGACTCGCCGGCATTCTTGAGGATGTTGGTCAGGGCCTGGCCCACCATGCGGGCGTCGCAGGTGAGCGGCACGGCGTCACCGGGCTCCTCGAGCTGGAAGGCGATCTCGGGATGCGTGACACGCCGGGCAAACACCGCCTGCCGCAACAGCTCCCGTGCATCCTCGGTGGAGAACTTCGGGGCCGGCATCCGGGCAAAGGCGGAGAACTCGTCGACCATGCGTCCGATGTCGCCCACCTGCCGGATGATCGTGTCGGTGCAGCGATCGAAGGTCTCGAGATCGTGGCTGATGTCCTTGCGGTACTTCCGGCGGATGCGTTCCGCCGACAGCTGGATCGGGGTCAGGGGATTCTTGATCTCGTGGGCGATGCGCCGGGCCACGTCCTTCCAGGCCGCATTCCGCTGCGCCGAGACAAGACGGGTAATGTCGTCGAAGGTGAGCACCAGGCCTGCGTCGAGGCCGACCGATGCCCGGACCCGCAGTCGACGGGTCTCCGCGCCACGGATCAGGTCTACCTCCTCCTCCACATCGGAGGCGCTGGCCAGAGCGCGGACCGCCGTCGCCAGCATCTCGGGCGCAGCCTCGGACAGGGGGACCGCGTGGAGGGCACTGGGGGCCCGGTCGTCGAGGCCCAGAAGCACCACCGCGCGGATATTCGCGGCGCTGATCATGCCGTCGGAATCCACCCCCAGCACACCGGCGCTGACACCGCCCAGCACGGTCTCGATGAACTGCCGTCGTTCCTGGGCCTCGTGGCTGGCGGCCTGGAGCGCCGCCTGCTTGCCCTCAAGATCCGACGTCATCCTGTTGAAGGCATGGGACAAGACAGCGATCTCCTCGAGATCATTGTCCAGTTCGACCCGCGCAGACAGGTCCCCCATGGCGACCCGGTCAGCGGCCAGGACGAGACGGGCCACGGGCGCTGCGATCTGGCTGGCAATTCCCATCCCCACCCAGACCGCCCCCACCAGCACCAGCAGCGCGGTATTGGCATAGCTCAGCAGGAAGATGGCCTGGATCGTGTAGCGGCTGGTGAGGCTCTCCTTGTATTCCCGGACCGACTGCTGGGACGACCGGAGCTGTTGCGACAATCCCGGCTCCAGGGGCCGCGCCACGTAGAGGAAGGTGTTGGCCACACCTCCGAGGCGATAGACGGCGCGCATCACATCGTCATCGTCGAACCGTGCCCGAACCTCGCCCGAGGTTTCCGCTGCCTGGAACGTGGCCTCCGGCGGGATGAGATAGGCGGGCGCACCTGGCCCCTCGGCCCGGGCGAGGATGCGGCCACTCCCATCCACCACATAGACCGCGGCAAAGCCCCGCTCCAGCGCCTGGTCCAGAAAGATCGAATAGGTGACCGGGTTCCGCTCCAGGAGGTCGGCCATCACCGGTCGGTTGAGGGAGGCGGCCAGCATGCCGACCTGACCCGACAGGACCGTGGTCTGTTCGTGCACGATGGCGTTGCCGAACAAGGCACCGCCCTCCACCGCCGACTGGACCCGGCTGGAGAACCAGTTGTCCATGCCCCGGGTCACCAGCAGGCCGAAGAACACCGCAACGATGATCGCCGGAGCGACGGCGGCCAGGGCGAACAGACTGACGAAGCGGCGGTGCAGGCGGACTCCGGCGTCGGGGGCGAGCCGCCCGAACAGGGCGTGCACCCGCCAGCCGATCACCCCGGCCAGCCCGAGAACGACCAGCAGGTCGAGCCCGAGGATGGTCAGCACCACCCGGCTGGATGCCGCCGCTCCGGCCCGGTCTCCCGGCGTCGCAGTGGTCAGAAAGATCGCCACCGCCGTGACCACGGCACTGAGGGAGAAGACGGCCCCGAAGATGAGACGTGATCGCCCTCGCCAGGCCGGTGCCACGGTCGCCAGGGTCGGCCCGCCGCCCGGCGCGGCGCTCAACTCTGGCGTCAGGGAGCGAGGCGCGGTCATCGCCGCCACCTAACCGTAACTGTGCTAAATAATCAACAAGCCTGTGGTAATTTGGCGTCAATTCGCGACGAGATCTTCGTCATCCTTCGCGCTCAGACCGAGAGCGACGATCTTCTTGCGCAGCGTGTTACGGTTCAGGCCCAAGCGCTCCGCGGCCTTCACCTGATTGCCGCGGGTGGCATTCAGCACCGTCCGGATCAGCGGACGCTCGATGGACTCGAGCAGCCGGTCATAGAGGTCGTTGCGCCCCGTGGAGAGGTCCGCCGACACCGCCTGTTCCACCAGCCGGTCGAGCGTCACCTCCCCCTCCCCCGACGCGGCGACGGGCTCAAGCTCCCGCTCCACGATCCGGGCCGTGATGGTCGGCTCGGCATAGAGCGCCGCGATCCGGCGCATCAGGTTTTCCAGTTCCCGCACATTGCCGGGCCAGCCGTGTGCCTTCAGCCGGGCGATGGCACCCTCGTCGATGGTCTTGGGGGACAGCCCCTCCCGGTGGGCCCGAAGCAGGAACGCCCGGGCCAGGTCCGCAATATCGTCCCGTCGGTCCCGCAGGGGCGGCAGGCGCAGCGGGGCGACGTTCAGCCGGAAGAACAGATCCTGACGAAACAGTCCCTGGGCGATCAGTGCGGTCAGGTCCCGATTGGTGGCGGCCACCAGCCGGGCATCCACGGGGCGGTCGGTGCGCGGATTGATCGGACGCTCGGACCCGTCGATGACCCGCAGGAGTCGCGTCTGGGCATCCAGCGGAAGATCCCCCACCTCGTCGAGGAACAGGGTGCCGCCATCGGCGTCCACGAGTTTGCCGAGGGCACCATCGCGACCGAACAGCTCGGTCTCGACCCGCTCCCGCGGGGTCGCCGCCAGATGGACCACCACAAACCGCCCCTCCCGGCGTCGGCCGAAATCGTGGAGCGCCCGGGCGGTGAGTTCCTTGCCCGTGCCACTGTCCCCGGTGATCAGCACGGTCAGTTCCGTGGGCACCAGCCGCGCGAGGGTCCGGTAGACCTCCTGCATGGCGGTGGACCGGCCGATCAGAGGCAGTCGGTCGTCCCGCGCCGCCTTGGCATCTGCCCGCGCCTGCTGCACCGCCGGTGCCGGCGCAAGCGCCCGCTCGGCCGCCGCCAGCAGATCGTCGAGATCGAAGGGCTTGGGCAGGTACTCGAAGGCCCCGCGCTCCGCCGCCGTGACGGCCGTCACCACCGTGTTCTGCGCGCTCATCACGATGATGGGTAGCAGCGGTCGGCTCTTGCGGATCTGCGGCAGCACATCGAAGACATTGGCGTCCGGCATCATCACGTCCGTGACGATCAGGTCCCCCTCCCCGTCGGCGGCCCATTTCACGAGGGTCGACGCGGCGCCGGTGGCGCGGACCTGATAGCCCGCCCGCGTCAGGGCCTGGCTGATGACGAGCCGGATGGACGCATCGTCGTCGGCGATCAGGATCTTCTTCTGCATGATGACGCCTTGTTGAAGGACCTCAGCCGCCGGCGAGGTCGGGATCCATGTCGTTGAAAACCGGCAGCAGCACCCGGAACACCGTGCGTCCCGGCTCGGTATGAAAGTCGATGATGCCGTGGTGTGCCGCCACGAGCTGGGCCGCCACGGTCAGACCGAGCCCGGTCCCATTGGGCTTTCCGGTCACGAACGGATCGAACAGCCGGCGGCGGACCTCCGGCGCGACGCCGGGTCCGTTGTCCTGAACCCGTACTTCGAGGGGGGCCGCCTCGCCCTCCGATCCGCTGGGCCGGGCCAGATGGCGGAAGGCCGTGGCGATGACCACTTCTCCCCGGTCGTCCTTGCGCAGCCTCGCGGCTTCGGCGGCATTCTTCACAAGGTTCAGGAACACCTGCACCAGTTGATCCTCGTCGCCCTTCACCGGTGGCAGGGACGGATCGTACATGGCGCGGAACGCAAGCCCCTCGCCCACGCCGTTGGAGATCAGCGCCCGGACCCGGTCCAGCACCAGGTGGATGTTGACCGGCCGTGGCACCGGGCGCCGGGGATCGGAGAACGACTCCAGCCGCTCCACCAGCCGCCGGACCCGGTCGGTCTCGTCGACGATCAGCTGGGCGAGCGCCGCGTCGTCGGGAGAGGCATTGGACTGCAGGAGCTGCGCCGCCCCCCGGATTCCGGCGAGGGGGTTCTTGATCTCGTGCGCCAGGGTCCGCCCGAGATTGGCGGCGGTCTGCAGGGCCCCTGCCGGCGCATCCTCGTCGCTCTCCCCCAGGGGATGCAGCGTCACCACCACGGACCCATCCATGGCCAGTCCCGCCACGGCATCGACCACCAGCGGTGGACGACCGGGCAGGACCAGCTCGATCTCGCGTTCCCGCCACCCGCTGCCGCGTCGCACGGCCCGCTCCACGAAATTTCGCAGGGGCGAACCGGGGGCGGTCAGCCCGAGCCCGGTGGCCCGCCTCGGTGACAGTCCCTGACCGAACAGCAACTCTGCGGCATGATTGGCGCCGACGAGATCTCCCAGGGGATTCATGACCAGCAGCGCACAGGGTGCGGCCTCGAAGGCCGCCAGGCGGACTGCCTCATCAATGGGCATTTTTTCACTCAACATCGGCATTGCGTAACAATTAGGCATTTTCTCGGAAAGGTCCAGCCCGAAACGACGACATCAGCCGGCTGGACAAATCCGTGCCACCGCGGAACAAAGCCCCATGCGCCTTTCAGCAATCCTCGTAGCAGCAGGAGCCGGTCGTCGAGCCGGCGGAGATGTCCCAAAGCAGTGGCAGGCCGTTGCCGGACGTCCTGTCGCCCGATGGGCCCTCGAAGGGCTGCTGGCCGTCGGCTGCGACGAGGTGGTGGTCGTGATCTCGCCCACCGACGATCGCCACGCCGAGGCTGCCTTTGCCGGGCTGACCGGCTGGCGGCTCGTGCCGGGCGGGGCCGAACGTACGGACTCGGTCCGTCACGGCCTCGCGGCCCTTGTGGGCAACCCGGAAGCCGTGCTCGTGCAGGATGCCGCGCGCCCCTTCATTGCTCCCGACTGTGTGCGGGCTCTGGTCACCGCGCTC
>DAINBM010000135.1:0-6812 GCA_036732965.1 Caulobacteraceae bacterium
GCGCGCGTGCTGCAGGGGCTGTGCGGCGGCCCGATCATGCCGCTGTCCCAGACCCTGATGATGCGCATCTTCCCCCCGGAGAAGCGCGGGGTGGCCATGGGCCTCTGGTCCATGACCGCCGTGGTGGGACCCATCGCCGGCCCGCTGCTGGGCGGGGCGATCTGCGACAATGCCAGCTGGCCCTGGATCTTCTACATCAACGTGCCGGTGGCCATCGGCATCTTCTATTTCGCCTCCCGCCTGCTGCCCCGCTACGAACTGCCCCTGGTCAAGGCCCCGGTGGACTTCGTCGGTCTGGGGCTCCTGGTGGTGTGGGTCGGGGCCCTGCAGATCATGCTGGACAAGGGCGAGGAGTCCGACTGGTTCAACTCGCCCTTCATCGTGCTGCTGGCCGTGACGGCCGCCATCGGCTTTGTCAGTTTCCTGATCTGGGAGCTGACGCACAAGCATCCGATCGTGGCGCTGCGCCTGTTCGCTGTCCGGGCCTTCTCCACCTGCAGCGCGGTGATGGCCCTGACCTATGGCGCCTTCTTCGGGGCTGTGGTGCTGATCCCGCTCTGGCTGCAGACCAGCATGGGCTACAACGCCCTGTGGTCCGGGCGGGTGATGGCCGTGCAGGGGGTCCTGGCGGTGCTGCTGTCCCCGGTGGTGGGGGCCAATATCGGCAAGACCGACCCCAGGCGCTTCGTGTTCGGCGGGGTGCTGCTGATCGGCGTGGTGATGTTCATCCGCGCCGGACTGACCACGGAGGCCAATTTCTGGTCGATCACCATTCCCCAGATCATCCTGGGAGCGGGCATGCCGTGCTTCTTCATCGGTCTGAACACGATCGCCCTGGGCTCGATCTCGCAGGAGGACACCGCGTCGGGGGCGGGGATCCTGAACTTCCTGCGCACCACGGCCGGGGCCTTTGCCGTCTCCCTGACCACCACCAGCTGGTCCAACGCCACCACCAGCGCCCGGGTATCCCTGGCGGGACGGCTGAACAGCGCCGCGCCCCTCGACCAGATGCAGTCCGGGGGCATGGCGCCGGCCCAGGCCCTGTCGGCGGTGGACCTGCTGACCCAGCAGCAGGCGGTGATGCTGGCCACGGACGGGGTGTTCACGGCCATGAGCGTGATCCTGGTGATCGCCGCCTGCTCGATCTGGCTTGCGCCGAGGCCGATGGGGCCCGTAACCATGGGCGAAGGCGGGCACTGAGTCTGACGATCTGCCAGTCGGACGACCGGGCCGCCGATGATCTGCGACGGAGCCCGGACCATGACCCTCACCCCTGTGTCGATGACGCTCCATGCGCGCGACTTCGACGGGTTCAGCCGCCAGCTGGGAGAGGCGTTCGAGCGCTACGGCTTCGCGGTGGTCGCCGATCACGGCCTGAGCAACGCCACGGTGGCGGCGGCGCTGGACAGCGCCCGGACCTTCTTCGCCCTGCCGGAGAGGGTGAAGCAGGCCTATAATCCGCCGGGTGGGGCCGGCCAGCGGGGCTATACTCCCTTCGGCGTCGAGACCGCCAAGGGGGAGAGCCGGGCCGATCTGAAGGAATTCTGGCATGTGGGCCGGGACCTGCCGCCGGGCCATCCGTCCGCCGATGCCATGCCGCCGAATCTCTGGCCCGCGGAGGTGCCGGACTTCCAGGCTCATGTGCGCGGCCTGTTCGACGGGCTGGATGCCCTGGGCGACCGCCTGCTGCGCGCCATTGCCCGGCATCTGAAACTGCCGGACGACTATTTCGGTCCCGCCATGCAGGACGGCAATTCGGTGCTGCGGCTGCTGCACTATCCGCCGCTGGCCGAGGATGCGGTGGGGCTTCGGGCCGGGGCACACGAGGACATCAACGTCATCACCCTGCTGCTGGGGGCCGAGGAGGCCGGGCTGCAGATCCTCGACCGGGACGGCCGGTGGCTGGACGTCCGTCCGCCGCCGGGGGCGCTGGTGGTGAACATCGGCGACATGCTGCAGCGGCTGACCAACCACGTGCTGCCGTCCACCACTCACCGGGTGGTCAATCCCGAGCCGGAGCGGCGGGGCCATGCCCGCTATTCCACCCCGTTCTTCCACCACTTCGCCCCGGACTTCGTCATCCGGACCCTGCCGGGCTGCATCACGCCCGAGCGCCCGGACCGCTATCCCGAGCCGATCACCAGCCATGCCTATCTGACCGAGCGGCTGCGGGAGCTGAAGCTGCTGGCGTGAGGGCGCGGCGACACCGGCCTGAAAGCGAAAGGGCCCGAATGCGAAAGGGGCGGACCGCTGTGCGATCCGCCCCACCCCCTCGCCCGGACGCCGCGGGCCATGAGGCCCTGCGGCGTTGCGCAAACCCGGATCGTCCGAGCGGCGTCGGCAACCGCAGACGCGGCGCGCGCCGGTCTAGGGCCGTCGGCGCATCCCCCAACGCGCCTGCAACCCTTGACATCCCGACATTGCCGCCTGCGACTGTGACGTCAAAGCCCTGTCGCGACGTTCTCATGCCGTGAGGCGATTTGCCTCTGGCTCTGTAGCGTTCTTGCAACAAAACCGCATCAAAGACGGGCTATTCCCCACGGTCCCGGGAAGAATGCCATTCCGAGGCTCGTCGCCGGGAGAAGATGGGCTAGGCTCGTCGCCAAACGCCCGGTCTGCGGTCTGGCATTCCCGCCGCGGGATCGTTCGAGTGACCAAGGAGCGTCTTTCGCGTGACTGATTCAGGCTCTTCGACACCCGGTTCCGTGCCACCCGAGGGTCCCTATGACGCGCCCCCGTGGCTGGGGCGTCGCACCCACAGCGGGCGGACGGGCTGGATCGTCACCGGGCTGGCCGTGATCGTCCTCGGCGGGATCGTCTGGTTTGCCATCGCCAACAAGGCCAAGCCCGTGGATGAGGCAGGCGGGTTCGGCGGTCCGCCGGGTGCCGGCGGCCCGCCCGGCGCCGGTGGGCGCGGCGGCGGTCCGGGCGGCAAGGGTGGGCGCGGCGGCGCCGTGGTGAACACCGCCGTGGCCGAGGCCGGGGCCATGCCGGTCACCGTCCAGGCCCTGGGCACGGTCACGCCCGCGGCCACGGTGACGGTGAAGACCCAGCTGTCCGGCCAGCTCATGTCGGTGGGCTTCACCGAGGGGCAGGTGGTGAAGAAGGGGCAGTTCCTGGCCCAGGTGGATCCCCGGCCCTACCAGCAGCAACTGGCCCAGGCCGAGGCCACGGCGGCCAGGGACAAGGCCCAGCTGGTCAATGCCCAGATGGACCTGAAGCGCTACCAGACCCTCCTGGCGCAGGATTCCGTGTCCCGTCAGCAGGTGGACACGCAAGCGGCCCTGGTGGGTCAGCTGCAGGCCCAGCTGAAGGCCGACAAGGCCGCCGTGGGGGCCCAGAAGCTGAACCTCGCCTATACGCGCATCGTCTCCCCCATCTCCGGCAAGGTCGGTCTGCGGCAGGTGGATGCGGGCAACTATGTCACCGCCGGCGACGCCAACGGCATCGTCACCGTGGCGCAGGTCAGCCCCATCGACGTGGCCTTCACCCTGCCCGAGGACGTGGTCCCCAAGGTGAACCAGCAGCTGGCCCATCACGCCCATCTGGCGGTGGAGGTCTATGACCGGGCCCAGAGCCAGGTCCTGGCCCGCGGGTCCCTGGCCACCCTCGACAACCTGATCGACACGACGACCGGCACGGTCCGGGCCAAAGCCCGCTTCGCCAATGACGACGGGGCCCTGTTCCCCAACCAGTTCGTCAATGTCCGCCTGACCGTCGAGGTGCTGAAGGGGGCGGTGATCGTGCCGACCTCGGCGGTGCTGCGCGGCCAGAACGGCATGTTCGTCTATGCCGTGGACAGTGCGAGGGCGGTGCACATCCGTCCCGTGACCCCCGGCGCGGCCCAGGGCGAGCGCACGGCCATCCTGTCCGGCCTGTCGGCCGGCGAGACGGTGGTCATCGACGGCACCGACCGCCTGCGGGACGGCATGACCGTCTCCACACCTCCGGCCTGCCCGCCGGGCACGGGCACGGGCGGCGGTGCTGGTCGCGGCCTGCACAAGGGACCGGGCTCCGGCGGGGCCTCGGCCTTTGGCGCACGCTCCGGCGGGGGCGCGGGCGGCTCGGCGGGATGCCGGCCAGCGTCAGCCGCTGCCCCTGCGACCGGCGGGGCGATGCCCCAGGCGGGGCTCGGGACCGGACCTGGCGCCGGGCCGATGGCGGGGGCCACGGGTCGTGGCAAGCCGACCGATGTTGCCGCAAACCCGGCCCCGGCTCCGGCTGCGGCCACGGGCGGGGGTGAGGGCGGTGGCAGCGGACGTCTGGCGGGCATGCTGGCGGAGCTGAACCTCGACCCGGCCCAGCAGCAGAAGGCCGACATCCTGTTTGCCGAGGCCCGGGAACAGGCCATGGCCCAGCTCGGGGACAATGCCGATCCGGATGCCCGGCGCGCGGCGATGAAGAAGGCCTACGGGGCCGCCTTCGGCAAGCTGTCCACGATCCTGCGGCCGGACCAGAAGGCCCGACTGATCGAGATCCGGGCGCGGATGGCGACGCAGGGCGGCGGCGGTCCGCAGCGATGAGCCCTCCCTCCACGCCGCCCGGCAGCGCCCCGCGCGGCGGGTTCGGTCCCTCCACCCTGTTCATCGAGCGGCCGATTGCCACGTCGCTGCTGATGGTGGCCATCTTCCTGTCCGGGCTGATCGGCTTCCAGTTCCTGCCCCTGTCGGCCCTGCCGGAGGTGGACTACCCCACCATCCAGGTGCAGACCTTCTATCCGGGCGCCTCGCCGGAGGTGATGACCTCCACCGTCACCGCGCCGCTGGAGCGACAGCTGGGCCAGATGCCCAGCCTGCAGCGGATGAGCTCGGTCAGTTCCAACGGCGCGTCGGTCATCACCCTCCAGTTCGGCCTCGACCTGACCCTGGACGTGGCCGAGCAGCAGGTGCAGGCGGCCATCAATGCCGCGGGCAACCTCCTGCCCTCGGACCTGCCGGCGCCCCCCACCTATGCCAAGGTCAATCCGGCGGATGCGCCGGTGATGACGCTGGCCCTGTCGTCCGATGTGCTGGCTCCGACGGAGGTGGAGGACCTGGCCGACAACCGGCTGGCCTCCCGCATCAGCCAGATGCCCGGCGTGGGTCTCGTGACGGTCAGCGGCGGCCAGCGGCCCGCCGTGCGCATCCAGGCCAATCCCCAGGCCCTGGCCGGCTACGGGCTCAGCCTCGACACCCTGCGCTCGTCCATCGCCGCGGCCAATGTGAACGGGGCCAAGGGCACGGTGAACGGTCCGACCCGGGCCTATGCCATCAACGCCAATGACCAGCTGTCGAGCCCGGCGGACTACGAGAAGCTGGTGGTGGCCTATCGCAACGGCGCCCCGATCCGGCTGGGTTCCGTGGCCCAGGTGGTGGCCGGGGCCGAGAACAGCCAGCTGGGCGCCCTGGCCGGGGCCCCGCGGAACGGCAGGCCCTCCACCACACCGGCGGTGATCCTGAACATCCAGCGTCAGCCCGGGGCCAATGTCATCGCCGTGGTGGACCGCATCAAGGAACTGCTGCCCCGCACCTACTGCCAGACCCGGGCCTGTCAGTCCAAGCCCAGCCTGATCGAGGACGGCCTGCCCGCCGGACTGGTGATCACACCGATGACCGACCGGACGGTGACCATCCGCGCCTCCGTGCACGACGTGGAGTTCGAGCTGGCCATGGCCGTGGCCCTCGTGGTGGCCGTGATCTTCGTCTTCCTTCGCAACATCGCCGCGACCTTCATCGCCGGGGTGGCCGTGCCCCTGTCCCTGGTGGGCACCTTCGGCCTGATGTACCTGCTGCACTTCAGCCTGAACAATCTCAGCCTCATGGCCCTGACCGTGGCGTCCGGCTTCGTGGTCGACGACGCCATCGTCATGATCGAGAACATCAGCCGCTATGTGGAGGAGGGCGAAGAGAGCCGCCCAGCGGCCCTCAAGGGGGCGGGCGAGATCGGCTTCACCATCATCTCCCTGACCGTGTCCCTGCTGGCGGTGCTGATCCCACTCCTGTTCATGGCCGACGTGGTGGGCCGCCTGTTCCGGGAGTTCGCCGTGACCCTGGCGGTGACCATCGTCATTTCGGCCATCGTCTCCCTGACCCTGGTGCCGTCCCTGTGCGGCCTCTGGCTGAAGCAGCCCAAGACCCCGCGCCCTGGCGGGTTCGAGGACCGGGCGCAGAAGGCCCTGGACTGGGTGATCGAACGCTATGACCGGGGCCTGGGCTGGGTGCTGGACCACCAGCGCACCACCCTGATCGCGGCGCTGGCCACCTTTGCCCTGACCGCCGTCCTCTATGTGGTGATCCCCAAGGGGCTGTTCCCCGTGCAGGACGTGGGCGAGATCCAGGGGGTGGTGGAGGCCGACCAGAGTGTCTCCTACGGCAGGATGGCGGGAATCCAGGCCCAGGTGGCCGAGGCCCTGCTGAAGGATCCGGCGGTGGAGAACGTCTCCGCCTTCACCGGCGTCGATGCCCAGAACAACAGCGTCAACAACGGCCGGGTGCTGATCCAGCTGAAGCCGCTGAACCAGCGCACCGGTTCCGCCAGTGATATCATCCGGCGCCTGAATACCGAGATCCGCGTCCCCGGGGCCACCGTCTACATGCAGCCGGTGCAGGACCTGGCCATCGACTCCGAGGTCTCCAAGACCCAGTACCAGTTCGTGCTGGAAGGGGCCGATCCCACCCTGCTGCAGACCTGGAGCGCGGCGGTGATCGACCGGCTGAAGCAGAGCCCCAAGGTCGCGGACGTCACCTCGGACGTGCAGAGTCAGGGCCTGGCCATGTCCATCGAGGTGGACCGGGACACGGCCGGGCGTCTGGGCATCTCCATGGCCGCCATCG
>DAINBM010000136.1:0-6794 GCA_036732965.1 Caulobacteraceae bacterium
ATTCGGACATGGAGCTTGCCGCCTTCCTGGTGGCCTGCGCCGGTGCCATGACGCCGGAAGAGACCCTCGAACTGACCCGGGCCATGGTCGGTTCCGGCCGGTCGCTGGACTGGCCACGCCCGGTTGTGGTGGACAAGCACTGCATCGGTGGCATTCCCGGGAATCGCACCTCTCTGATCGTCGCCCCCATCGTGGCGGCGCACGGGCTGATGATCCCCAAGACCTCGTCTCGTGCCATCACCTCTCCGGCCGGCACCGCGGACACCATGGAGGTGCTGGCCCGGGTCACGCTGGACGAGGACGAGATGCGCGACGTGGTCGAACGCTGCCACGGATGCATCGTCTGGGGCGGGCGGGTGGACCTGTCGCCGGCGGACGATGTGCTGATTTCGGTGGAGCGTCCGCTGGAGGTGGACATGCCCGAGCAGATGGTGGCCTCGATCCTGTCCAAGAAGAAGGCCGCGGGTTCGACGCACCTGGTGCTGGACGTGCCCGTGGGCCGGTCAGCCAAGGTCGAGACGGCTGAGCAGGCGGCCGCGCTGAGCCGTCTCTTTGCCTATATCAGCGAGCGGCTGGGCCTGACCCTGGAGATCACCCTCACCGACGGGACCCGCCCGGTGGGGCGCGGCGTCGGTCCATGGCTGGAGGCGCGGGACATCCTGTCGGTCCTGCGCGGCGAGGCTGACGCGCCCCGGGACCTGCGGAGCAAGGCGCTGATGCTGGCCGGCAAGGTCCTCGACTTCGATCCGGATGTCCGCGGCCGGGGCGCGAGGGTGGCGCAGGACCTGCTCGACAGCGGGGCCGCGCTCCGTCAGATGCAGAAGATCATCGAGGCTCAGGGACCGCCGCCGGCGAAGGTCGAGCCCGGGCCGTTATGTGCCGAGATCGTGGCGAAGACCGGCGGCACGGTGGCCCGGGTGGACTGCCGGCAGATCTCCGCCGTGGCCCGGCTGGCCGGCGCGCCGACCGATCCCGGGGCCGGGCTGGACCTGCTGCAGACGGTCGGCGACACGGTGCGCAAAGGAGACCCGCTCTACCGGATCCACGGGGTCGATCCCACCGACTTCGCCTATGCCCGGGATGCCGCCGAGGCCCATTCGGGATATGAGGTGCAGTAATGCCGGGACCCCCGGTGGTACAGGCATTCGACGACCAGGCCGGACCTGCCGGTCGGCTTGCCCAGGCCCTGGGTGTGCCCTTCCGGCCGGTGGTCCTGCACCGATTTCCGGACGGGGAGTGGCTGCCCACGGTGGTGCGGGCCCCGGGCACGGTCATCGCCCATGTCAGCCTCGACCGGCCCAACGAAACCCTCATGGCCCTGCTGCTGGCCTGCGATGCCTGGCGCCGGGCCGGGGCGCGACGCCTGGTGCTGGTCGCCCCCTATCTCTGCTACATGCGCCAGGACCGGGTCTTCCAGCCGGGCCAGTCCCTCAGCCGTGATGTCATCGGGACACTGCTGGGCGAGCGCTTCGATCGCATCCTGACGGTCGATGCGCACCTGCACCGCACCCGGTCCCTCGCAGACGTGTTCGGACCAATCCCCGCGCAGGACCTGTCAGCGGCGGAGCCACTGGCTGCGGCCCTGGCCGAGGGTCGGCCCTCCATTGTCCTGGGCCCGGACCAGGAGTCCCGTCCGTGGGCTGGCCGGATTGCCCAGACCCTGGGAGCCGGTCTTCTGGTCGCGACCAAGACCCGGACCGGTGACCGTGCCGTATCGGTGGACATCGGGTCGCCGGACCGGGTCCGCGGGCGCAGCGTGGCTGTGGTGGACGACATCTGCTCCAGCGGCGTCACCCTTCTGCAGACCGTGTCCCGCCTGCGCGAGGCCGGTGCCGCCCGCATCGACATCGGCGTCGTCCATGCCCTGTTCGACCCGGTGATCGCGCAGAAGCTGCGCGATGCCGGTGCGTGCCGCATCGTCTCCACCACGTCCGTCGTCCATCCCACCAATACCGTGGACCTCTCCGGTCTGTTGGCAAACGCCCTCAAGGATGAAATCGCGCCATGAAGGTCACGTTGACATTCCACGGAGCTGCCGGGTGCGTGACGGGTTCCTGCTACCTGCTCCGAACGCCGGACAGCCGTGTCCTGATCGACTGCGGCCTGTTCCAGGGGCCGAAGACCCTCAAGGCCCTGAACTACAACACGTTTCCGTTCGCCGCCGAGCAGATCGACGCCGTGCTTCTGACCCATGCCCATATCGACCATTCCGGCCAGCTGCCGAAGCTCGTCCGGGCAGGGTATCGCGGACCGATCTTTGCCACCTCCCAGACCCGGGAGCTGTGCGAGATCATGCTGGCGGACTGCGGCCACATACAGGAAAGCGAGGTCGAGCATCTCAATCGCCGGAACGTCCAGCGGGGCCGCCCCCCCGTGGAGCCCATCTACACAGCCAAGGACGCAGCCCGCGCCATGCGCGCGTTCGAGCCGGTGCCCTTCGACGAGTGGCGCAAGATCACCCCCGACATCCGCGCCAGGTGGTGGCGGGCCGGGCACATGCTGGGGGCTGCATCGGTGGAGATCGAGGTCGTCCAGTCCGGCGGCGAGCCTCTGCGCATCCTGTTCTCGGGCGACATCGGGGCCAGCGGCAGTCCGTTCCTGGCGGGGCCGGAGGGACCCGACACGGGTGTCGACCACCTCATCATGGAAAGCACATACGGCGGAACCGAACGCCCCCCACGGACCCGGTGATCCGTCGCAAGGCACTGGCCGACGAGATGATTGCGGCCGAGCGGGCCGGGGGGCCTCTGCTGATGCCCGCCTTTGCGGTGGAGCGGACCCAGGAACTGCTGGCGGACCTTCTGCAGATCATCGCGGCGGGGGATGCGCCCCCCTGCGAGATGTTCCTCGACAGCCCTCTGGCCATCAAGGCCTGCGACATCTTCTTCCGCAACGGCTGGACCGGGGAGAACAACCCCTTCGAGAAGGTCCGCGCCGGGGGACGCCTGCACTTTCTGGAAAGGCCCGCCGACAGCGACCGGCTCGACAAGCTGACCGGCTGGCACCTGATCATGGCGGGCAGCGGCATGTGCGATGCCGGCCGCATCCGGCGCCACCTCAAGCGCCTTCTATGGCGGCGCGAGACCACCGTCCTGCTCACCGGCTTTCAGGCCGCAGGCACCCTGGGACGGCTTCTGCAGGACGGGCGGACCGCCGTGCGCATCCAAGGCGAGCCGATCACGGTGAAGGCCCGGATCCGCTCGCTGGACATCTATTCCGGCCATGCCGATGCCGTCGGTCTCGAAGCATGGGCCCGCACCCGGGCCCCGGTGCGGGGCAATGTCATCCTCACCCATGGAGAGCCCCCATCCATCCGGGCGCTGAAACAGCGGCTGGTGCCCCTGTTCGGCGATCGCATCCTCACGCCGGGGCTGGATGACTGCCTGGCACTTCAGGCGACGCATGCCGCGCCCGTTCCGTCGACACCCCGCCTTCCTCCGGACGCCCCCACCAGCCTCGACTGGCACAATCGCCGGAGCGACTTCCTCAGCACGCTGGACGAGCATCTCGAGGGCCTCTCTGACGACACCCAGCGCACGGCGGTCCTGCTGCGCCTTCAGGATGTGCTTCGCCCTCGACGGTTCTGACGGCCTGCACCGACGCCGGGCCACCTCATGCTCGCGGCGTGAAGGCGGCGGTGTTGATGTGACGCAATTCGAAGATGGCTCACGACAGATAGCGTTGCCGTGTGCAGTCACGGAGTTCGGCCATGTCATGTTCGAGATCGATTGCCATGTTCACGACCCTGGCTGTCGTCGCGGTCCTGAGCCTCGACTCGGTGGCGTGCGCGGACCCACCCGGGTCTCAGTCCCCAGCTCAGGTCAAGGCATACGCCCAGCCCGTCGCCGCCCGGCCCCAGCGGGTATTGCCGAGGGTCGAGCCGCATCCCGGCCCGTCCGGTTATCCCGGGATTGCGGAACCACCCGGCTGGAACCACAGGCCGGATCGGGTCGACCGTCCGGCCTATCAGCACAATTTCCAGGCGGTGCGCCGGTATGGCATAGGTCCCTATCACCCGCCGCGGGGATGGCACCCACGGCGCTGGGCCTATGGCGACATCCTCCCCAGGCCCTATTGGGCGGCAGCCTATGTGATCGTGGACTACTGGCTGTTCTCCCTCGAAATTCCGCCGGCGGGTTGCGAGTGGATCCGCGTCGGTGTCGACGCCCTTCTCGTGGACACGCGCTCCGGTGAGGTGCTTGAGGCCGTGTACGACATATTCTGATCTGCGCAGGCCCGGTGCTGTCCGGGGGCTCGGCCCGGCTCGGCGCTGCACCTCGGCATGAGGAGACGATCCGATCACGAACCCCCAGACGCGGCCCGGACCCGACCCATCAGAGCCTGCATCATCCGCGGCAGAGACCTGGGTGGTCGAAGCGAACAGCGTTACGCGAGCCTTCGGGCGGGTCGTGGCACTGGATGCGGTGTCTTTGAAGGTCCGCCGCGGTGAGGTCTTTGCCCTGATCGGACCCAACGGGGCCGGCAAGAGCACCCTGATGAAGATTCTCACCACGATGCAGCCCATGACATCGGGCTCGGCGACGGTCGCCGGTTTCGACGTGGCGCAGCACCCGCAGGAGGTCCGCCGCCGCATCGGATACGTCCCCCAGCTCCTGTCCGCGGACGGGGACCTGACGGGGTTCGAGAACATGATGCTCTCAGCCCGTCTCTATCTGATACCCGCCAGCCGACGCAGACGACGGATCCACGAGGCGCTGGAACGGATGAGCCTTCTTGACGCTGCGGCGCGCCTTGTCCGGACATATTCAGGAGGCATGGCGAGGCGGCTCGAGATCGCCCAGAGCACGCTGCATCGGCCTGCGGTCCTGTTCATGGACGAACCTACCGTAGGGCTCGATCCGGACGGCAGGAAGGCGGTCTGGGAGAATGTTGCGGCTCTGCGCCGTGAAACCGGGGCGGCAATCATCTTCTCCACCCACTATATGGATGAGGCGGAGGCCGTCTGCGACCACCTCGCGGTCATCGCCCGCGGTCGCCTTGCCGCCGTCGGCAGTCCGGCCGAGCTCCGCTCCCGCGTTGGTGCCACGGCAACTCTCGATGACGCCTTCACTGCCCTCACCGAAGAGAGGGTCTCGCCGGAGGCGACACAATCCACCTGTCTGGGGTCGACGTGATGTTTCGCCGTCCGAACGCAGCCGGAGACTACCTGACACAATTGTTCGCGGTCGCCGACGCCGAGGTCGCCAAGCTCCTCCACGATCCATGGGACCTGGTCAGCCGGGCGGTCCAGCCGATCCTCTGGCTTCTGCTGTTTGGCCAGGTGATGGCCCATGTCCGAGGCATCGAGGCGGGTGGCGGGTCCTATATCGACTTTCTGGCGCCTGGCGTACTCGCACAGAGCGTTCTGTTTGTTGCGATCTTCTACGGCCTGTCCGCGATCTGGGAGCGGGATCTCGGCGTGCTCCACCGATACCTCGTCAGTCCTGCGCCGCGGAGTGCGCTGGTACTCGGCAAGGCGCTGGCGTCCGGCGCACGCGGCGCGAGCCAGGGCCTCGTCATCTACGCCTGCTCTGCCCTCATGGGGGTGAAGCTGAGCTACTCGTTGGGGCACATTGCGGGCGTTGTCATCCTTGTCCTGCTCGCATCGGCGCTCTTCTCCACATTCTCCCTGGTGATTGCGTGTGTTGTGAAGACCCGGGAGCGTTTCATGGGGGTTGGCCAGTTCCTGACCATGCCGATCTTCTTCGCGAGCAACGCGATCTACCCCCTTGCCATCATGCCGGGCTGGCTGAAAAGCATAGCCCGCGCCAATCCTCTGAGCTACGAGGTCGACGCCCTGCGCGCGCTGATGCTGGCCTCTGGCCGCAGTCAGTTTGGCATGGCAACCGATTTCGCCGCCCTCTCCACAGGCGTCGTGGTCCTGGTCGTCGTCGCGACGCGAATGTACCCGCGCCTCACTGAGTAACCCGCGGCAAGGTTATGTTCCTCCTCATGACGGCGCGGCCGCCTATCTCGTGGGGCATCCGGGCCTCAAGGGCCGCGTTGGCTTCATGGACTCCCAGCCGGGGCAGGCCCATGAGGCCTTCATCCTCGACGACAACGCCGTGGCGCGGGCGGATGAGGTCCGCGACGAGGTCAGGCGCGGCTATTTCGTCCGCACCCGCTCCGACATCGAGACCTACGAGGCCCGGATCAATGACATGAGCCGCGCACAAGCGACGTTCGCCAACGGGGGCCAGATCGTGTCGACCGACTACGAGAAGCCCGGCAGCGCGCCCGGCACGCCCTACCAGGTGCGGCTTCCCGGAGGCCTGGCGGCAAGATGCAATCCTGTCACTGCGCCGAATTGCGGCAGGTAGCTCAAGGGACGACGCCCCCCGCGACCTGCGAGGACGGCCGCAGCAGGACGAACAGGATTGCGGTGCCCGTCAGATCAAGGGCGGCGAGGGATGCGAACAGGGGATTGTAGCCGATGGTCGCAGCGAGCTGCCCGACCAGCAGCGAGAACAGCAGGCCACCGGTCCAGGACGCAGTCCCGGCGAGGCCGCTCGCAGTGGCGACCTGTTCGCGCGGAAACAGATCGGCGGACAATGTGGTCAGAGCACCGGACAGCAACTGGTGGGCAAAGCCGCCGATGCAGAACAGGGCGATGGCGACATAGGCGTTCGCAGCCAGCCCGATACAGGCCGGCCCCAGCATCAGGACGGCCCCCGACAGCACGGTGAACTTGCGGGCCGCGAACAGGGTCGCGCCCGTCAGTCGCATCACGATGGGGGCCACGTAACCCCCAACGATCGAACCGAGATCTGCGGCCAGAAAGGGCAGCCAGGCGA
>DAINBM010000137.1:0-6739 GCA_036732965.1 Caulobacteraceae bacterium
CGGCCGTCCCGGCGACCCTGGATGCGGCCCTGAAGACGGTGGTCCTGGTACAGGCCCCCCGGGGCGGGGCGATCCTCGGGGTCGGGCAGTTCTGAGGGATGACGGGCCCTGTCCTTCCGAAGGCGCGGGCAGGCGTCGGTTGACCGGTCGCACCCGTTTCGGGGGGGCTGGGGGGGCTGTTCAGGGTCCGCAACGGAACGTCCGATCAACCGACGCAGGCATCATCGGGTCGGAAGCGGGCCTGTCCGCGACCGGAATGCGGCGATTTGAAGATTTATGATTGCAGGCCTGCGGGGATGCGTCCGGACAGGTGCATCCGGCGGAGCACCTCCGCGGCGGCCCGATCGGTTTCCCGGAGGGGCGCATAGGGTCGGGGCGCAGTGCCCGAGGGCCCAAGGGGCTGCAGGACCCCGTGGGCCGTGAGGTCCGCGTGAAACCGTCGGCGCCGGGGCTGGCCGCCATCCATCTGCAAGAGCTGCACCGGCACGCCCGTGGCCGCGGCCTCGGCCGGCATGTTGGCCGAGTCCTCCGTGACCATCACGGCGTCCGCCGCGGCGAGGTAGGCGAAATAGGGATTGGGCCCGGCCTCGTCCCAGATGACACCGGGCAGGCCGGACAGCCGTTCGGTCAGAAGGGCGCGGGCCTCGGGCGGGGTCCGTCGGGAGAAGGTCAGCATCAGCGCGCCTCTGCGGGCGGTGACGGTGTCGGCGATCTCCTCCGCCATCTGCCGGGCGCGGTCGGCGCTCAGGCCATAGGCCCGGGCCGTACCACCGATCAGGACGGCGATCCGGGGTCTCGGCAGGGGGTCGAGCTGGGGGGCAAAGGCCGTGTAGGCCTCGGCCAGCCGCGCGGTCGTCACCCGGTGCGGGGCCCCGATGATCGGGAAGACGTCCGGCCCCCGCACGGGGTCGTGGGTCGGCGGGATCGTCAGGTCGAACAGTCGGGACGGCCGCCGGGGATCCTGCAGCTGGACGACGAAGGTCCGGTGCGCCGACCATCGGCGGACGGCGATCGACAGGGGAATCGCCGCCCGACCGTTTCCGATCCAAAGGTCCGGCCAGGGCGGTGCGATGTCGCTGCCGCCCCTGGCCAGAAGCCCGGGCAGGGCCGGAATGAACCGGGAGGGGGTGCGCCGCATCCAGCGGGGCCAGCTGACACGCTGGACGCGGATCTCCGCCGGGACCAATCGCGCCACGGCCTCCGCCAGGCCCAGGGCCTGGTTCTCGATGCCGGTCCGGCCATCCGTCACTGCCCAGATGGACAGGGGCCGATGCGCCGGGTCCGTCGTCGGGTCGGTCAGATCCACTCGACCTTGATGACTTCGTAGGCCTTGACGCCGGCCGGGGTGACCACCTCGAAGACATCGCCGGCGCTCTTGCCGATCATGCCGCGGGCCAGCGGCGAGGTCAGGGACAGGCGACCCTTCTTCACGTCCGCCTCATGCTCGCCGACCACCTGATAGCGGGCCGACTCCTCGGTATCCTCATCGAGGACGGTGACGGTCGCACCGAACTTCACCTGATCGCCGGACAGCTTCGACACGTCGATGATCTGGGCGCGGCTGATCTTGTCCTCGATTTCCGCGATGCGGCCCTCGATCCAGCCCTGCCGTTCCTTGGCGGCGTGGTATTCGGCATTTTCCGAAAGGTCGCCGTGGCTGCGGGCTTCCGAGATCGCGGCGATCACCGCCGGACGCTCCACAGACTTGAGACGCTTCAGTTCTTCGTCGAGAGCCTTGTAGCCCTCGCCGGTCATAGGCACTTTTTCCATTGCGGACAGTGAGCTCAAGTCGCCCTAGGGGAGTTCAGAAGTGACAGGCCGGGCTGCGGGCGCGAACAACCGGCGGAAGATAATAGTAAAATTTTTTGTGCAGCGCAAGATGTCGCAAGGCGCTCACCGTCCGGGGTCAAATCAGTGCGAGGACCGCGTGGAGGGCCATGGCGACGAGGGCCAGGGTCGAAAGGCTGAACACCATGAACCGGACGAGCACCACATTGGTGGTGTTCTGTACCAGGCTGTGAACGACCCTCAGGGCCACATAGGCCCATGCCAGGCCCACATTGACGGGGTTCCCCTGCTGGGTCAGGTGCAGATAGACGACCAGCGCATAGAAGATCGTCGGCTGTTCCATCAGGTGGTTGTAATTGTCCGCCACTGCGCGCACGGACGACGGAAGCCCATCAAGGCCTCCCGGATGGGCACCGGCCTGGGGCTCGAGCTTGTGGCGCTGCATGGCCGGGATCCGGGTGGCATACATCCACAGCCAGACGACAAGGGTCCAGACGACCAGGGCGAGCAGTGGCGTGAGAATGGACGTCATCTTGTGTCTCCTGTGGCGTTCATCGACGCCCTGTGGTCGGGACTAGGACCGCTCCGGCCTCTGGGTCGTGCGGAACGGGTCTGCGGGATAGACGCCGAGAATCTCGATCCGCTCCGAGAAGAAGGCGAGCTCCTCCAGGGCGAGGGTCAGGTTCCGGTCCTCGGGGCGACCCTCCACATCTGCATAGAACACGGTCGCCGTGAAGACCCCGCCCTCCATGTAGCTCTCCAGCTTGGTCATGTTCACCCCGTTGGTGGCGAACCCACCCATGGCCTTGTAGAGGGCGGCGGGCACGTTGCGGACCCGGAACACGAAACTGGTGACGCAGGGAACCCCCGGCGGCGGCGGCGGCGGGGCCGGGTCGGCGGTCATCACCAGGAACCGGGTCGTGTTGTGGTGCGCATCCTCGATGTCCCGGCGCAGGATCTCCAGCCCGTAGAGATCCGCGGCGAGGGCCGGGGCGATGGCCGCCCGGGTGAGGTCCGGGTGGTCCGCCAGTGTCTTGGCGGCACCCGCCGTGTCCGAGGCGGTCTCCGTGCGCAGACCTAGCTCCCGGATCACCTTGCGGCACTGCCCGAGGGCCATCACGTGGCTGGTGACCACGCGGATGCCGTCCAGCGCCGCGCCGGGATTGGCCATCAGCTGGTGGCGGATCGGCTTGAATCGCTCCCCGATGATCCTCAGTCCGGACTCGGGCAGGAGGTGGTGAACATCCCCCACCCGCCCGGCGATGGAATTCTCCACCGGAATCAGGCCGAGCGCGCAGGTCCCGGACCGGATGGCCTCGAAGGCATCCTCGAAGGTCGCGCACGGCGTCGGCGCATAATCGGGGAAGTGCTCCCGGCAGGCCTCGTCGCTGTTCGCGCCGAACTCTCCCTGGAAGGCGATGCCGGGACGGGTCATGCGCCGGTCCTTTCCGCGTCTGCCCGGGCGGCGGCCAGGTCGTCCGGCGTGTCGACGGAGATCGGCGCCGCCGGGACCACGGCGGCGTACAGGGTCATGCCCATTTCCAGGGCGCGCAGCTGTTCCAGCTTCTCCCGCCGTTCGAGCGGGGACGGGGAGGCGTGGGTGAACCGGGCGAGCGCCTCCCGGCGGTAGCCGTAGAGGCCGATGTGGCGCCAGACCGGCCCGTCGCCATAGAGGGTCGAACGGGTGAAGTAGAGGGCGCGGCCGGTGCGTCCATCCTCCGCCAGGGCCAGGATCGCCTTGACCACGTCGGCATTGGTCCTGTCGGCGGGCGACATCTCGGGCGCCACCAGCGTCGAGACATCAGCGTCCGGCCGGGTGGCCAGCAGCTCGGCGCAGGCGTGGACCATGGCGGGATCCACGAACGGCATGTCGCCCTGGAGATTGATCACCGCGTCGTGCCGTCCATCAGGGTCCAGCATGTCCAGGGCCGCCATGATCCGGTCGGAGCCGGAGGGCAGCGCCGGATCCGTCAGCACCGCGGTTCCGCCCGCCGCGCGCACGGCATCCACAATGGCCGAATCGCCCGCCGCCACTGCCACGGGACCGACGCCGGCGGCCTCGGCGCGGCGCAGCACACGGACGATCATCGGCACGCCGGCGATATCGGCCAGGGGCTTGTCCGGCAGCCGGGTTGCCGCCATCCGGGCGGGTATGATCGTGATCGGCGTCATGGTGTTCTGGAGTGTCCCGGCTAAATTCCGTCAGACTTGCGGGCTGTTTGCGCCTGCAACGGCGGAAGACATCACGCGAGTGGTTGCGTGAGCCGCGGTAGCGTGTCAGAGACGCCCACGCAAGAACGGGTTTTGGTGCCTGGTCCCGTCGGTCTCCGACGGACTGTTCCCCCGGACCGTTCCAGCGGTCTGACAGCTTGAGGCGGCCAGACCCATTTTTGCTCTCAGAGGCTCATGGGGCGACATGAAAGACGAACTTCGCTGGAACAAGATTTTTGGCGGCCTGCTCGGTGCGGTGCTGCTGCTGCTGATCGTGCGTCAGGGCGCGGAGATGCTGTTCGCGCCGACCCCGGTCAAGACCCCGGGCTATGCCGTCGCCGTGTCGACGGGCGAGGCCGGTGCCACGGCCGAGGTGGCGGACACGCCGCCGGACTGGGGGACGGAGCTGGCCAAGGCTGACGTGGCCGCCGGTGCCGCCGTGTCGCAGAAGTGCGCCTCCTGCCACAACTTCGCCAATGGCGGCCCGAACCAGACCGGACCGAACCTGTGGGGCGTCCTCGGCCGCAAGCCCGGGTCGCATGCGGGTTTTGCCTATTCCTCCGGCATGACGGAGTTCGGCGGCAAGCAGCCGGTCTGGGACTACCAGCACGTCTATGAATTCCTCACCGGTCCGGCGGCCTACATCAACGGCACGAAGATGTCGTTCGTGGGCCTGAAGAAGCGGGAAGACCGGATCAACCTGATCGCCTGGCTGAGGCAGCAGAGCTCTAGCCCGCCGGCCATACCGGCGCCGAAGCCGGCCGCGGCAGCCCCGGCTGCGAAGGCGACCGACGCCAAGCCTGCGGACGCCAAGCCCGCGGCCTGATCCGGTCGACGATCCGAACGATTGCGACGCCGTCGCCTCCACCGGGGGCGGCGGCGTTGTCATGTCCGGGTCGTGCCGGGGTCGTGTCCGGGGTCCCGGAACCGGTGACGCGTCAGACCAGCCGGCGCCAGGCGGTGGGTCGGCCGGAACCGGCGGCGTCGATCCGCGCGATCGCGGCATCGAGGGGCTCGACCACCACGGCCATGTGATGGCCGTTGGCGTGCAGCAGGGCGTTGCTGTCGGCCAGAAAGCCCACATGCCCCCGCCAGAACACCAGGTCGCCCCGCATCAGGCCCTGGTCGGGATCGATGGGCCTGCCCAGCGCCATCTGCTGGTCGGAGTCCCTCGGGCAGGCGAGGCCGCAGGCGCGAAGGGCCTGCTGCACCAGACCCGAGCAGTCGAGGCCCAGGCTCTCGTTCCCGCCCCACAGATAGGGCGTGCCGATGAAGCGCTCGGCCACTGCCACCGGGTCGGTCTCGAACCGGTCCAGGGGCGAGAGATGCTCCTCGATGAACCAACCGCCCGTCCGTGCCTTGACGAAGCGGCCCTCCCGCGCCTCCGGCACGATCAGGGCGTTGAGGGAGTAGAGCCCCGCCGGCAGGGATTTGATCGAGGGTTCGGTGAAGGCATAGGTCCGCAGCACGGCCACCCGCAGGGCGGCCTCGGTGCCCCCGGTCGGCTCTGCCGCGGGGTCGAGGCAGTCGGCGTCCACATAGCCCACATATCCGTCCCGTCCGGACTGGGCGAAGGCGAAACCGTCCGCCACCTCGAGGACGTCCACCGTCTCGCCGAACAGGAGCTGGGACAGCTGTTCCGCCTCGAGCCGGGGGGCGCGCCGAAGCGGGGCGACCGGCGTGACGACCCGACGACGGGTGGTCGGCACGTAGCGCGACGCGGCGACGATGCCTTCCAGCCGCGCCGATGCGAGCCCGTCCCGGGCCAGAACGCGCCGTTGATCGATCATTTCGCCACCCCGTACCGCCGGGAGATCATCTCGAAGGTCGCGCGCAGGGCCTGGGCCTCGCCGCCGAAGGTGCGACCGGGCAGCTTGCGGGCCCGCCAGGCGAAGATGTCGAAATGCGCCCAGCTGCCGGCGGGCGCGAAACGGCGGAGGAACAGGGCGGCGGTCACCGCCCCGGCCTGGGCCCAGCCGTCGGGATCATTCTTCAGGTCGGCAATGTCCGACTCCAGGGATTCGTCATAGGCGTCCCACAGGGGCAGGCGCCAGATCGGGTCTTCCGTCGCCTGTGCCGCGGCGGCCAGGTCCGCCGCCAGGGCCTCGTCGTCGGTGAAGAAGGGGGGCAGGTCCGGACCGAGGGCGACCCGCGCCGCGCCCGTGAGGGTGGCGAAGTCCAGGGTGAGGGCGGGGGCCAGCTCCCCGGCCCGGGAGAGGGCATCCGACAGGATCAGCCGCCCCTCCGCGTCGGTATTGCCGACCTCGACGGTCAGGCCCTTGCGGGTGTGCAGCACGTCGCCGGGGCGCATGGCGTCGCCGGAGACCGAATTCTCCACCGCGGCCACGAGTACCACCAGCCGCACGGGCAGACCGGCCCCCATGATCAGCTGGCCGAGCGCCAGGGCGTGGGCGGCACCGCCCATGTCCTTCTTCATCCAGCGCATCCCGGCGGACGGCTTGAGGTCGAGGCCGCCGGTGTCGAAGGTCACGCCCTTGCCCACCAGGGCCACAACGGGGGCCGTCGGATCGCCCCACTGGATCTCGATCATCCGGGGGGCGCGGGCCGGTGTGGCGGCGCGCCCGACGGCGTGGACGGCCGGATAGCCGTCCCGCAGCAGATCGTCCCCCACGACCACGGACACGCTTGCGCCGTGGGCCGCTGCGAGCGAGCGCGCCGCGGCCTCGAGCTCCGCAGGCCCCATGTCGGCGGCGGGGGTGTTGATGAGGGTCCGGGCCAT
>DAINBM010000138.1:0-6697 GCA_036732965.1 Caulobacteraceae bacterium
ATTGCCCTGGTGGGGCTGATGGGGGTGGGCAAGACCAGCGTCGGCAAGCGTCTGGCGACAGCGCTCGGCCTGCCGTTCCGCGATGCGGACGAGGCCATCGAGGCCGCCGCCGGCCGCACCATTTCCGAGATCTTCGCCGACCGGGGCGAGGCGGAGTTCCGCGCGGGTGAGCGCCGGGTGATCGCCCGCCTGCTGGACGAGCCGCCCCACGTGCTGGCCACCGGCGGCGGGGCCTTCGCCCAGCCCGAGACCCGGGCCCTGCTGAAGGCCCGGTCCATCACCATCTGGCTCCGGGCTGACATTGCCGTTCTGGCCCGCCGGGTAGGACGCAAGGACACCCGCCCCCTGCTCAGCGGCAAGGACCCGGTGGCGGTCCTCACCGCCCTCGCCGAGGCGCGCTACCCGGCCTATGCGGAGGCGGACCTGACCGTCGACACCGGCCAGACCAGCCATGCGGCGACGGTGGATCTGGTCATCGCCGCCCTGCGCGGGCACCTGGATCTTCAGGACCGGAACGGAGGTGCGGCATGAGCGGAGCATCGGAGCCCGTGCGCCGGGTGCCGGTCGGCCTGGGGGACCGGGGCTACGAGGTCCTGATCGGGCCCGGCCTGCTCACCCGGGCGGGGGCGCTGCTGGCCGATGTCCTGCCGCGCGGCCGGACGGTGGTGGTGACCGACGCGACGGTGGCCGATCTGCACGGGGACCGGGTGCTGGCGGCCCTGGCTGCGGGTGGGATCACCGCCCGGCTGATCGTGCTGCCCCCCGGCGAGCAGACCAAGAGCTTCGAGGGCCTCGCCGACCTCTGCGACCGGCTGCTGGCCGAGACCCTGGACCGGGGGGACGTGATCACCGCCCTGGGCGGCGGGGTGATCGGCGACCTGACGGGCTTTGCCGCGGCCATCTACAAGCGGGGTATCGACTTCGTGCAGCTGCCCACCACCCTGCTCGCCCAGGTGGACAGCTCCGTCGGCGGCAAGACCGCCATCGACACCCCCCGGGGCAAGAACCTGATCGGGGCCTTCCACCAGCCCCGGCGGGTGCTGGCGGACATCGACGTGCTGGCCACCCTGCCGGCGCGGGAGTTGCGGGCGGGCTATGCGGAGGTGCTGAAATACGGCCTGCTGGGCGACCGCGCCTTCTTCGAGGGGCTGGAGGCCCGCGGCGCGGACGTGCTGGCGGGGGACCCGGGGGCGCTCACCTGGGCGGTGGAACAATCGGTTCGGATGAAGGCGGAGATCGTCGCCGAGGACGAGCGGGAGGCCGGGCGCCGGGCCCTGCTCAATCTCGGCCACACCTTCGGTCACGCCCTTGAGGCGGAGACCGGTTTCGGCGGTGACCTGCTGCACGGGGAGGGGGTGGCCGCGGGCATGGCCCTGGCCTTCCGCTACAGCGCCGACCGGGGCTTCTGCCGCGGACAGGACGCGGATCGGGCTGTGCGGGCCATTGCCGCGGCGGGCCTGCCGACCACGATGGCCGAGATCCCCGGCGCGCCGTTCCGGGTGGAGGCGCTGGTCTCGCACATGCGCCAGGACAAGAAGGCGGAGGGCGGCACCATCACCCTGATCCTGGCCCGCGGCATCGGCGACACCTGGGTGGAGAAGGCCGTGGCCCCGGGACCGCTGGCGGACTTCCTTGCCCGGGAAGGGGCGATCTGATCCGACCCGGTCCGGGTCAGACCACGTGGTCGGGCTCGAGGGGACAGGCAAAGCCCGCATCCACCTCGACCTGAAAGGTGGCGTGACCGATCTTGTAGCGAGTCTTCAGCATTTGGCCGGCCTCTGCCAGGAAGGCGTCGCCGGGGTGGCCGCCGGGCATGACCAGATGGCAGGTGAGCGCCGTCTCTGTGGTGCTCATGGGCCAGATGTGCAGATCGTGCAGGGCCGACACGCCGGGCAGGGCGCCGAGGGCGTCCCGGACCTTGCGCGGCTCGATGGCCTGCGGCACGGCGTGCAGCACCATGTTGAGGGACTCCCGCAACAGGCCCCAGGTCCCCCAGACGATCAGGCCCGAGATGACGAGGCTGACCAGGGGGTCGACGACGGCCCAGCCCGTCAGCCAGATCACGCCCCCCGCGGCCACCACCCCGGCGGAGACCAGGGCGTCGGACAGCATGTGCAGGAACGCGCCGCGGACATTGATGTCCTCCTTGTGGCCGGAGGCGAACAGGGCCGCGGTGCCGCCATTGATGGCGATGCCGATGGCGGCCACAACCATCACCGTGGGGCCGGCCACCGGGCCTGGAACGAACAGGCGGTGCAGGGCCTCGGCCACCACGCCGCCGGTGACCAGCAGCAGGGTGGCGGCATTGAACAGGGCGGCCAGCATGGAGGTGGACCGCAGCCCGTAGGTGTAGCGGTCGCTCGGCTGGCGCAGGGCCAGTCGGCTGGCGCCCCAGGCGGTCAGGAGGCCCAGCACGTCCCCGAGATTGTGTCCGGCATCGGCCAGCAGGGCGACGGACCCGCTGATCAGGCCATAGACCGCCTCCACCCCCACGAAGCCCACATTCAGGGCCGCCCCTATGGCGAAGGCCCGCCCGAAGCTGGTGGGGGCATGGTGGTGGTGATGATGGCCGTGCCCGTGGTGATGCCCGTGGTGGTGCCCGTGATCATGGTCATGGGGGTGATCATGGTCATGATCATGGTCATGGCCATGGTCATGAGCGTGCGGGGCGGGGGTGTGATCGTGCGGCATGGGCAGGTTTATAGCGGCAACCGCGGACGGTGTCAGCCATGGGGGATGCGGACGGGCACATCCCGGGCCCTCCTTCGGTTCCGGCCCTTCACCGGGTGGTAAGCCCGGGCGCGCTAGGGTGGAAGTCATGACCGACGCCGTCGCCCGCCTGGTAACCGCCCTGACCTATCCGGTGACCCGGCTGGTTTCCATGGACAATGCCCTGGGCCTGCCCTGGCTGATCGGCGGGGCGGGGTTCATCCTGGTCAGCCTCGCCCTCGTCCGCCGCCGGTCGGGCCGCGCCATGCCGCCCTTGCGGGTCCTGATCCGCTTCCTGTTCCCGAAACGGGTGTGGTGGGCCCGGTCCAGCCGGCTGGACTACCGGCTGTTCGTGATCAATTCGGTCCTGGTGGTCGGGGTCATCGACCTCCTGATCATCGGGCCGGAGGCCTGGCGGCACGGGGTGAGGGCCCTGCTGACGGAAGCCTTCGGCCCGGTTCCCGCCCTCGCCGGACCGCAGCCCCTGGTCATCGCCGGCTGCGGCCTGGCCTCCCTGGCCGCGCTCGATGCGGGCTACTGGCTGGCCCATCTGGCCATGCACCGGATCCCCGTCCTGTGGGCCTTCCACAAGGTGCATCACTCCGCGCAGGTGATGACCCCGGCGACGGAATGGCGCCAGCATCCGGTGGAGTTCCTGGTGTTTCCCATGGTCTACGGTGCCACGTCGGGGACGGTCTATGGCCTGGCCGCCTGGGCGTTCGGTGACGCGGCGCAAGGCGAGGCCCTGGCGGTGCAGACCCTGCTGATGGCCCTGCATCTCGCCACCTTCCACCATGTGCGGCACAGTCATGTGCCGATTGCCTTCACCGGCCTGCTGGGCAGGCTGCTGCACAGCCCGGCGCATCATCACCTGCACCATTCCAGCGATCCGGCGCACCACGACCGGAACCTGGGGTACCTGCTGTCCGTCTGGGACTGGATGGCGGGGACCCTGGTCATGCCCACGGGACGCGATCGCCTCACCCTCGGCCTCGGCCCCGGCGAGACCGGTCACGCCACGGTGGTGGAGGCCTATCTCGCGCCGGTGACGGAGGCGACGGGACAGATCACCGCCGCTGCCCGCCGCGTCCTGGGTCGACCGAGGGGTCAGGCGACCCCGTGGGCCCTGAAGAAGGCCAGAAGCCGCGCCCAGGCCACGGGCCCCGCCTCGGGGCTGTAGCTCGGCCGGTAGTCGGCCAGGAAGCCGTGCTCGGCCTCTCGATAGACCACGATCTCGCAATCGGTCCGGCCGGCCCTGGCCAGCGCGGCCTTCATGGCGTCGAGATCGGTCTGCGGGATGCCCTTGTCCCTGCCGCCGTACTGGCCGAGCACCGGGGCCCTGAGGTCGGCGACCCCGTCGATGGGCCACTTGCGGCCGGGCTCGGACAGGGGCGCGCCGGGGGGGCGCGGGGCCACGCCGCCGTACCAGGCCCCCACGGCCTTCAGTTCGCCGAACCGCTCCGCCGCCATCCAGGCCACGCCGCCGCCCCAGCAGAAGCCGGTGAGGGCGAGCTTGTGGCCGTCCACGAAGGGCTGGGCCCGGGCCCAGGCGATGGCCGAGGCGATGTCGCCCATCACCTGTTCGTTCCCCGCCGTGCCGACGATCTTGAAGATCGCCCCGTAGTCGGCCAGCGTCGGCAGGGTGTTGGCCGGGTCGGCGCGGAAGAAGAAGTTCGGCGCGATGGCCACGTACCCCTGCTTGGCGAAGCGCCTGGCAATGTCGCGGATCCATTCGTGCACGCCGAAGATCTCGGAGACCACGAACACCACCGGATGCCGTCCGGGGGTGGAGGGCCGGGCCACATAGGCGGGCAGGTCCGCGTTGATCATCACATTGTCGAGGGTCAGGCCGGCGGCATCGGTGGCTATGGGGGCTGCCTCTGCCGATACGGCCGCCACGGCATAGCCCGCAAACAGCAGGGAGGCGACGCCCCGGCGGCTGAGGTGGAAGTCTTCCGGCAGGGACCCGTCGGGGCGGGTCAGGTGGGGGGTCGTCATCGGCGGCTCCAGGCTCTGGCGGGCGGACGTCGGGATCCGCGGGGCGGAGTGCCGGGCTGTGAGGGTCGCAACCCTACCCCGCCCGGCGCAGGGTCAGGTTGAGCCGCCCGCCGCCGGGAATCAAGCGGGACGAGCCGGCCAGCACCCGGTCCACCCCGTGGAAGGCCATCCGCGCCGCCCCGTCCAGGACACAGACATCGCCGCTGGTCAGGCGGACGGTGCGGCTGGGATCGCTGCGGCTGGCCCCGCCGATGCGGAAGAGGGCGGTATCCCCGAGCGACACCGACACCACCGGTGCGGTGAGGTCCTGCTCGTCCCTGTCCTGATGCAGGCCCATCTTCGCGGTGTCCCGGTACAGATTGACGAGGCAGGCATCGGCGGCGTCGTCCCGCCCGGTGAAGCGCGGCCACAGGGCGGCCACGGCGGCGGGCATGGGGGGCCAGGGACGGCCGGTGAGCGGGTCGGTGGCCTGGTAGCGATAGCCCCGCCCGTCCGTCACCCAGCCCAGGGGACCGAGATTGGACATGGCCACGCTCATCCGCCGCCCGCCGGGGGTTTCGCCGTGGCGCAGGGGCGCTGTGGCCTCCACGGCGGCCAGCACCGTCTCGACCAATGCCCTCTGGGCCTCCGGGTCGAGGGCCGCAGGGTAGAGGCGGAAGTCGCGGTCTATGATCATGCCGGGCATCTCCTGTGTCCGCCCCCCTTTCTGCAGCCCTGTTCGCTCTGGGGTCCGATTAAGGTCCAAGTCTGGCTGTAGCTTCCCGCCACCGGCAGTGGAACGGCTCTAGCGGTTCGGCTGCGTCTTGTTTAGCTTCCGCGGACGTGATCCGGAGTCGATGATGAAGTCCTCAACTGCCCTTTCCGCCGTCCTCGCGGCGGCCCTGCTGGTTCCGGCCTCGGCGACCCTGGCCGCCGAGAAGCACGCGGCCGCCAAGCATGGGGCTGCCAAGCACGGTGCCCACGCCGCCACAGCCCATGCGGCGACGGGTCATGCCAAGGGGCATGGGGCCAAGGGGCATGCGGGCACCGCGGCCAAGGGGGCGCACGGCAAGGGCGCGCACGCCAAGGCAGAGACCACCCGTGGCAAGCATGGCAAGCACGGCAAGCCGGAAAAGGTGGCAAAGCTTCCGCCTCCGCCGCCGCCGCCCAAGCCCCAGATCCTGACGCCTCCTTCCCGGGCGGACCGGGACATCCTGCCAGCCTATGCCACGCCGACCCATTATGATCTGACCCTCGTCCCCGATCTGGTGAAGAACACCTTTTCCGGGCGGGTGCGGATCGACGTGACGGTGAAGACCGCCACCCGCCAGCTGAAGCTGAACGCCGCAGACCTGACCTTCGAGCAGGTCCGGCTCACCGGGGCCGCCGGTCTGCCGCAGACGCCGAAATGGACGCTGGACCCCAGGGCCGAGACCGCGACCCTGACCTTTGCCCAGCCCCTCAAGCCCGGGCGCTATACCCTGTCGATCAGCTATCACGGCCAGATCGCCAGCCAGGCCGCGGGGCTGTTCCATCTGGACTACGCCGCCGGCGAGGCGAAGAAGACCGCGCTGTTCACCCAGTTCGAGCCGGCGGATGCCCGCCGGGTCTTCCCCGGCTGGGACGAACCCGCGCGAAAGGCCAGCTTCACCCTGACCGCCGATGTTCCCGCGGACCTGATGGCGGTGTCCAACATGCCGGAGCTGTCGTCGGAGACCCTGCCCTCGGGCCTGAAGCGGGTGCATTTCCGCGAGACCCCGGACATGTCGCCCTACCTGCTGTTCTTCGGCCTCGGGGATTTCGAGCGGGTCACCCGGCAGGTCGGCGAGACCGAGCTCGGCGTGGTGGTGAAGCGGGGCGACACCGGGCGGGCGAAATATGCCCTCGATGCCGCCGCCGACCTGCTCGGCTACTACAACGGCTATTTCGGCACGCCCTATCCCCTGCCGAAGATGGACATGATCGCCGGTCCGGGCTCCAGCCAGTTCTTCGGCGCCATGGAGAACTGGGG
>DAINBM010000139.1:0-6654 GCA_036732965.1 Caulobacteraceae bacterium
AGGCTGCTGGCCTATTCCTCCATCGCCAATATCGGCTACGCCCTGCTGGGCCTGGCGTCGGGGAGCGAGGCGGGCCTGCAGGCCATGCTGATGTTCCTCGTCCTCTACGTGATCGACGTGACGGGCTTCTTTGCCTGCCTGCTGGCCCTGTCCCGGGGCGGCAAGCCCATGGAGACCCTGCCGTCCCTGGCCGGTCTGGTCCGGCTGCGGCCGGGCATCGCCATCGCCATCACCATCCTGTCCCTCAGTGTGCTCGGTCTGCCGCCCCTGTCCGGCTTCTGGGCGAAGTTCTACGTGTTCAAGGCGGCGGTCTCGACCCACGGCATGGAACCTGCTGCGGTCTATGGTCTGGTCATGAGTGTGGCGGCGGCCTTCTATTATCTGCGGATCATCAAGACCATGTGGTTTGATGCCCCCGAAGGCGAGACCGATGCGCCGCCGCTGGACGCCCGCCTGGTGGCGCTGGGGGCCGCGGCCTTCTCCTTCCCGCTGGTGATCCCCGCACTGGCCGTGCTCGACCCTCTGGCCCTGGCTGCGGCCAAGGCCTTCGGACTGGCGTGACCGAGATAACCGGCGCCCTCGCCGGAGCCGACGTTCCGGTTCTCGTCCTCGAGAGCGTGGACTCGACGAATTCCGAGGCCCGACGCCGGGCGGAAGCGGGAGACCTCGCGCCCCTCTGGATCACGGCCAGAACCCAGACAGCCGGGCGCGGGCGACGCGGTCGGGCCTGGAGCACGGGCGCAGGAAATCTGGCCGCCACGCTGCTGATGACCACCAACCGGGCACCCGGAGATGCGGCGCGGACGTCCTTCGTTGCGGCCCTTGCCGTGGCCGATGCGCTCGCGGCCTTTCTGCCGGACAGCCTGATCCGGTTGAAATGGCCCAACGACGTTCTGGTCGACGACCGCAAGATCTGCGGGATCCTGATCGAGTCCGGACGGGTCCCCGGCGCGGAACGGCTCTGGCTGGCCGTTGGCATTGGCATCAACCTCGCTCATGCCCCCGAGGCTTTGGACCGCCCCGCCACCTGCGTCGCGGATCATCTCCGCGCCAACGTTGTGGCGACACCGGCCCCTCTGCAGATGCTCGAGCGGCTGGCGGACGCCTTCTCCCATCGGCAGCGCCAATGGGACGACCACGGCTTCGATCCGATCGTGTCCGCCTGGACGGCGCGCGCCATCGGACTTGGCGGGCCTTGCACCGCACGGCTGGCTGAGGAGACGCTGGAGGGCATAGCCGAAGGCCTCGATCCCGACGGGTCCCTCCGCCTGCGCCTGCCCGACGGCGGGGTGCGACGGATCGCTGCGGGCGACGTGTTTTTCGGAGGAAGATGAGCCATGCTTCTCGCCATCGAACAGGGCAATACCAATACGGTCTTCGCCGTCCATGACGGGGCGGACTGGATCGCCCAGTGGCGCTCGGCGACGGATCCATCGCGCACCGCCGATGAGTACGGCGTCTGGCTGTCGCAGTTCCTGGCCATGAAGGACCTGGTGCTGCGGGACCTGGACGGCTGCATCATCTCCAGTGTCGTGCCCCAGTCGATCTTCCATCTGCGCAACCTGTCCCGGCGCTATCTGCACACCGAACCCCTGGTGATCGGCGAGAACGCCCGTCTGGGGGTCGAGATCCGCATCGACAAGCCGTCGGAAGCCGGGGCCGACCGTCTGGTCAATGCCGTGGGGGCGCACGCCGCCTATTCCGGGGCCCTGATCATCGTGGACAGCGGCACCGCCACCAATTTCGACGTGGTGGCGGCCGACGGGGCCTTCGAGGGGGGCGTCATCGCGCCCGGCATCAACCTCTCCATGCAGGCCCTGCACCAGGCCGCCGCCCGGCTGCCCCGGGTGGCCATCCAGCGCCCGAGCAGCGTCATCGGCCGGGATACGGTCACGGCCATGCAGTCCGGCGTGTTCTGGGGCTACATGTCCCTGATCGAAGGCATGATCGACCGCATCCGGGGGGAGTACGGTGCCCCCATGACCGTCGTGGCCACGGGGGGCGTGGCCTCCCTGTTCGAAGGCGCCACCGACAAGATCGACATCTTCGACCCTGACGTCACCATTCGCGGCATGCTGGAAGTCTGGCGCCGCAACCAGCAAGGCGCCGCATGACCCGTACCTCCGACGCCGAACTCGTGTTCCTGCCCTTGGGCGGTTCCAACGAGATCGGCATGAACTTCAATCTCTATGGCTACGGCCCGCCCCATGCCCGCAAGTGGATCGTGGTGGACCTCGGCATCACCTTCGGCGACCTGACCACCCCCGGGGTCGAGATCATCCTGCCGGACCCGACCTTCCTCGAGGAGAATGTCGACAACCTGCTGGGCATCGTCCTGACCCATGCCCACGAGGATCACATAGGGGCTCTGCCCTGGCTGTGGGCGCGCCTGAAGGCCCCGCTGTTCGCCACGCCCTTCACCGCCTATCTGATCCGGGAGAAGCTGCGGGATGCCGGGGTCCTCGACCAGGCCATCATCACCGAGATCCCCCTGAACGGCCGCCTCACCCTGGGCCCCTTCGACCTGGAGCTGGTCACCCTGACCCACTCCATCCCCGAGCCCAACGGGGTGGCCATCCGCACGCCGCTCGGCACGATCCTGCACACCGGCGACTGGAAGATCGATCCGGACCCGCTGCTCGGTGCGGTGACGGACAGCGCCGCCATCCAGCGCCTCGGGGACGAGGGCATCCTGGCCATGGTCTGCGATTCCACCAACGTCTTCGTCGAGGGCGAGGCGGGGTCTGAAGCCGATGTGCGCGACGCGCTCACCCAGCTGATCAAGGGCCTCTCCGGCAAGGTGGCCGTGGGCTGCTTCGCCTCCAACGTGGCGCGGATGGACAGTGTCATCCGGGCGGCGGAGGCCGCGGACCGCCGGGTCTGCCTGCTGGGCCGGTCCATGCACCGCATGGCCGGGGCCGCCAAGTCCGTGGGACTGCTGTCGGATGTAGCTCCGTTCGTCACCGAGAAGGAGGCGGGCTATTTCCCCTCCGACAAGATCCTCTATCTGTGCACCGGCAGCCAGGGCGAGCCCCGGGCCGCCCTGTCCCGGGTGGCGGAGGGCAACCATCCGCAGGTGACGCTGGGGGCAGGGGACTCCTGCGTCTTCTCCAGCCGGGTCATTCCGGGCAACGAGATCGCCATCCGCAACCTGCAGAACCGTCTCGCCGACCGGGGCGTGCGGCTCTACACCGACCGGGACCATCCGGGCATCCACGTCTCCGGCCATCCCTGCCGGGACGAGCTGGCCCAGATGTATGCCTGGGCCCGCCCGCGGATTGCCGTGCCCACCCACGGGGAGCGCCGCCACCTGCTGGAGCACAAGGCCTTTGCCCGGGACCTGCAGGTGCCCGAGCAGATCGCGCCCCGCAACGGCGACATGGTGCGCCTCGCCCCCGGCCGGGCGGAGATCATCGACGAGGTGAAGTCCGGCCGCCTGTTCGTCGACGGCGGGGTCATCACGCCGGAGAACAGCGAACCCCTGCGGGAGCGGCGGCATGCGGCGCACAACGGGATCCTCGTGGTCTCGAT
This sequence comes from Caulobacteraceae bacterium, assembly GCA_036732965.1. Classification (GTDB taxonomy): domain Bacteria; phylum Pseudomonadota; class Alphaproteobacteria; order Caulobacterales; family Caulobacteraceae; genus CAIMFV01. The sequence continues at coordinate 3,532 of DAINBM010000139.1, forward strand.
CGTCATGGACAAGCGCGGGCGCCTGGCGGATGGGCTGGAGATCCGCTCCATCGGCCTGCCCGGCGACGCCGACAATCCCCTGGAGGAGGCCCTGGACGACCTGGCCGACGCCATCGAGGCGGCCATCAACCGCCTGGACCGCAAGGAGCGCGAGGACGACACGGCGGTGGAGATGTGCGTCTCCCGCACCGTGAAAAAGGTGTCCCAGCGCCTGTGGGAGCGCCGCCCTGTGGTGGAGACCATCGTCGTCCGCGTCGGATGATCCTATATTAGACTGCAACGGCCCAAGACCCTCGGGAGGCGACCATGATCGGCAAGCTCAACCATATCGGCGTGGCGACGCCGTCCATCGACGAGTCCGTCAAGCTCTACCGCGACGTGCTGGGGGCCACCTCCATCACCGAGAAGTGGGCCATGCCGGAGCAGGGGGTCTGGGTCTGTTTCGTGAACCTGCCCAACAGCCAGATCGAGCTGATCGAGCCCTATGGCGAGGCCTCGCCCCTGACCGGCTTCCTGGCCAAGAACCCGGCCGGCGGCCAGCACCATGTCTGCTTCGAGGTGGAGGACATCATCGCCGCCCGGGATGACATGCGGGCCAAGGGGGCGACCATCCTCGGCACGGGGGAGCCCCGGATCGGGGCCCACGGCACGCCGGTGATCTTCGTGCACCCCAGGAACATGGGTGGCGTGCTGGTGGAACTGATGGAGACGCCCAAGGGGGCGGCGCACTGATCCATGGACCTCGCCTGGACCCTGTCCCTCTACTTCATCACCTGGTGGATGGTGCTGTTCGCCATCCTGCCGCTGGGGGTGCGCAGCCATCACGACGAGGGCACCACGCCGGGCGCCGGGCATGACCCCGGCGCGCCGGTGAACCCCAATCTGAGGAAGAAGGCGATCACCACCAGCTGGGTGACGGCGATCATCATTGCCATCGTCTGGATCATTGCCCGGTTCAATCTGGTGCAGCTGCCCCACTGACGGGCCGGCGACGCCGGTCGCCGCCGTTGCCAAGCCGCGCCGTGGCGGGCTAAGTGCCCGTCATCCCACACACCAGTCATGGAATCTGCCTCATGCGCCTGTCGCGCTTCTTTCTGCCGGTCCTGAAGGAAAACCCCTCGGAGGCGCAGATCGTCTCGCACCGGCTGATGCTGCGGGCGGGCATGATCCGTCAGGAGGCGGCCGGCATCTATGCCTGGCTACCGCTGGGCTTCCGCGTGCTGAAGAAGATCGAGCAGATCGTGCGCGAGGAGATGGATCGCGCCGGTGCGGTGGAGCTGCTCATGCCCACTCTCCAGCTGGCCGACCTGTGGCGGGAGAGCGGCCGCTATGACGACTACGGGCAGGAGATGCTGCGCATCAAGGATCGCCACGAGCGGGAGATGCTCTACGGCCCCACCAACGAGGAGATGATCACCGAGATCGTCCGCGCCTCGGTCCGGTCCTACAAGGACCTGCCGAAGATCCTCTATCACATCCAGTGGAAGTTCCGGGACGAGCAGCGCCCGCGCTTCGGCGTCATGCGCGGACGGGAGTTCCTGATGAAGGACGCCTATGGCTTCGACATCGACGAGGCGGGAGCCCGGCACAGCTACAACAAGATGTTCGTGGCCTATCTCAACCTGTTCGACCGGATGGGGCTGAAGGCCGTGCCCATGCGCGCCGACACCGGTCCCATCGGCGGGGATCTGAGCCACGAGTTCATCATCCTGGCGGAGACGGGCGAGAGCGCGGTGTTCTGCCACAAGGACCTGGTGGACATGGCCCCTCCGGGCATCGACCTGGACTGGGACGGGGACCTGCAGCCCCTGGTGGACCAGCGCACCCGCCTCTATGCCGCCACCGAGGAGATGCACGACCCGGCCCGGTTCGAGGCCGAGGCACCGGAGGACAAGCGCCTCTCCGCCCGGGGGATCGAGGTTGGGCATATCTTCTATTTCGGCGAGAAATACTCCAAGGCCATGAAGGCCCATGCCACGGGCGCCGACGGGGTCGACCGGCCGATCCAGATGGGCAGCTACGGCGTCGGCGTCTCCCGTCTGCTGGGGGCGATCATCGAGGCCAGCCATGACGAGAACGGCATCATCTGGCCGGACAGCGTGGCCCCCTTCGGCGTGGGGATCATCAACATGCGTCCCGGTGATGCCGCCGTGGATGCGGTCTGTGCCGAGGCCTATGCGGCCCTCACCCAGGCCGGGCGCGAGCCCCTGCTGGATGACACGGCCGAGCGGGCAGGGGCCAAGTTCGCCACCATGGACCTGATCGGTCTGCCCTGGCAGCTGGTGGTCGGGCCCAAGGGCGTGGCTGACGGGGTGGTCGAGCTGAAGCGCCGCGCCACGGGCGAACGCCATGCGGTGCCGCTCGCCCGGGCACTGGAGATCATCGGCGGATGACCGAGGCCGGGGTCCCTGGACAGCTGCCCGCCGGCACCCCCTTCGGGGCGTGGGAGCGGGCGCTGGCCTTCCGGTATCTGAAGGCCCGGCGCCGCAACGGCGGCATCGCCCTGATCGCCTGGATCAGCTTCATCGCCGTGACCCTGGCGGTGGGGGCCCTGATCATCATCATGTCGGTGATGAACGGTTTCCGGTCGGAGATCGTGTCCCGCATGGTCGGCTTCAACGGTCACATCTATGTCCAGGGCCCGGCCACGGGGGCCGAGACCCGCGATGCCCTGATCGGCCGCATCCGGGCCGTCCCCGGCGTGGTGCAGGTGGTGCCCGTGGTGCAGGCCCAGGCCCTGGTGGTCGGCCCCGGCCAGGTGACGGGGGCCATTGTCCGGGGGATGCGGGCCGAGGACCTGCGCGGGACGCCGATCATCGCCCGCAACATCAAGGGCGGTTCCCTCTCCGGCTTCGGTCAGGGGGAATATGGCGGCGACATGGTTCTGGCGGGATCGGGCATGGCCGACCGCCTTGGGGTGAGGGCCGGGGACAGCATCAGCGTCATCTCCCCCAACGGGGCGGCCACGGCCTTCGGCTCGACCCCGCGGCGCAAGTCCTACACGGTGGGGGGGGTGTTCAACGTCGGCCTGACCCAGTATGACGCGGCCTATATCTACATGCCGCTGAGGCAGGCCCAGTTGCTGTTCGGACGGGGGGACACCGTCGACCTGCTGGAGGTCAA
>DAINBM010000140.1:0-6589 GCA_036732965.1 Caulobacteraceae bacterium
TAGCGACCCAGCGCATATTCCTTGGCCATCTCCAGGCACTTGTCGGCACCGCCCACCTGTTCGAAGGCAATGAGGACGGCGGCGCGGTCGAAGACCGCTTCCATCAGGGCCATGCCGTCACCCACGCTGCCCAGACGCTCGGCGGGCTGGCCGGCAAAGGTCAGCCTCGCCGCGCTGCGGCTGGGATCGAGGGTCTTGAGGGTCTCCTTGCCCACGGTGGCCAGGTCGACGATGAACAGGCCGGGCTTGCCCCCTTCGCTGGCCAGAACGATGGCCTTGTGGGCGATGTCGCCGTCGGTCACGGGGATCTTCACGCCGTTGATGGCGCCGTCAACCACGGTGGTGGACAGGCTCGCCGCCGTGGCCGCCCCCGGGCCCTCGGAGGTGGCAAAACAGCCGATCAGCTCGCCCGACGCGATCTTGGGCAGAAGCTCGGCCTTCTGGGCTTCGGTACCGGCCAGCATCACCGCCTCGGCGAAGAAGTAGACGGTGGAGGCGATGGGGATCGGCGCGACCACGCGGCCGAGTTCCTCGGCGATGGCGCACAGGTCGATGTGGCCGAGGCCCAGCCCGCCGAACTCCTCCGGGATGGCGGCACCCAGCCAGCCCATCTCGGCCACGGCCTGCCACAGCTCAGGGTCATGGGACTTGGACGGATCGTCCAGCACCGCCCGGTTCACCTTGGCGGTGGCGCGGGCGTCGAGGAATTTCCGCGCCTCGGATTTCAGAAATTTCTGGTCGTCGGAATAATCGAAATTCACCGGCTTCGCTCCCGTCGCGCGAGCGGCCCTGACGGCCTCGCGTCCTTCTGGAACCCAGCATAGGCTTCTCTTTTGAAAGGGAAAAGATTGACCCTGCGTCAATGATTTCGGCGCAAAATACCGCTTCCCGAGGCGTGAGGATGAACGGATCGCATGGCGAAGGCCCAGTTTCACAGGCACCAGCGGGTATGGGTCGAATGCGTGGGGGCATGGGCCACCATCGACAAGATCACCCCGGTCTGGGCCAAGGGCTTCGACGAGCCTGTGCGGATCACCTATGATGTGGGCTTCGGCCGGGAATTCCTCGGTCACGAACTGCAGGCGGAAGCCCCGGCGGAGACCCCGGGCCTCGACCCGAAGGACCCCGCCTGGCGGATCCTGCGGACCCGCAACAAGTGGCAACAGCCCGAGGACTGCGCGCATCACCCCTTTCCGGGCACCTATCCCGTGGTGGTGACCGATGCCCAGGACTGGGGCGGCTGGCGGGTACCGGGCTCCGAATACGACCGCGACCCGGCCCGCTTCGAGACGCAGGCCCGGCTGATCACGGCGGCCCCGCAGCTGGCGAAGCTGGCCCAGCGACTGAAGGGTCTGGTGTCGGAGGCCCCCGAGGACGCCCCCCCCGCGGTGATGGAACTCGCCCGGGAAGCCCACCGACTGCTGAAATACGTCTCCGGAGCCCGTCAGACCGCCGAGCGGCAGGACGGGACCCCGGCCACCGAAACGGCCGACTGAGCCATCTCGGCCCGGGATCCCCGGCGGCGCGCCATCAGAACCTGTAGCCGACGCCCGCCGAGATCACCCACGGATCCAGATCGACGCTGGAGGTCAGGGCCCCGCCATTGATGGTCGCCCTCGTGTTGAAGAACACCTTCTTCACGTCGACATTGGCACTCCAGCGACCGCCCAGGCCGTAGTCGACGCCGGCCTGCAGGGCCGTGCCGAAGCCGTCATCCAGCTTGGTGGTGAAGCCGTTCCGGTTCTTGCCGCTGTAGAACAGCATGTAGTTCAAACCGGCCCCCACATAGGGGCTGAACCGCGCCCGGGGTGCGAAATGGTACTGCAGGGTCAGGACCGGCGGCACCACCCAGGTGTCATAGGCCTCGACATTCACCCCCGTCCCGACCGCCTTCACCTTGTGAGAGGAGGTCCCCAGAACCAGCTCGGCGGCGATGTGATCGGTGAAGAAGTAGTCGATCCCCAGGGTCGGCACATAGCTGTCGGACACATCAGCCCTCAACCCGGTCGGCGCCCCGCCCGCCAGGATCGCGTTGCCGGCATCGGGAGAGACATCGGTGGCCCGGACCTGGAGCATGAGGTGCCCCGCCTGCTTCGGCACGAAGGCATCATCGGCGAGGGCGGCCGTTCCGGTCGCGGCCACAGCCGTGGCGGCGACGAGGGCGAGGGCAAGCTTGCGGGTCATGGGAGTCCCTTTCATGTGACATGGCCGGGCGGCACCCGGCGACGACGGTCCGGTGAGATGCGCCGCCGCCGGTGGGGGCGGCCGTCTCGCAGGGGGTTGAACGCCCGTTCCGCCGCCCGGACCTTGACGTCGCGCAACTGTGGCACCCGGGTGGCGTCGCCGTGGTCGCGGCGCTACAGTCCGGCCATGCGCACAGACACCATCACCCCGATTCAGCTGGCCGATTACCAGCCCTTCCCCTTCCGCATCGATGCCGTGGAACTGGACATCTCCCTCGCCCCGACGGCGACGCGGGTCCGGGCCCGGCTGACCGTGACCCGGACCGGCGACGCCGATGCAGCCCTGGTGCTCGACGGTGTCCGGCTGAAGCCGGTCAAGATCGAGATCGATGATGTGCCGGTCGCGGCTGCGCGCATGAGCCGGACCGACGAGCACCTGACGCTGCACGGCGTACCCGATCACTTCGTGCTGTCGACGGAGGTGGAGATCGATCCGGAGGGCAATACGGCCCTCGAGGGGCTTTACATGTCCGGCGGCCGCTTCTGCACCCAGTGCGAGGCCGAGGGCTTCCGGAAGATCACCTATTATCCCGACCGGCCGGACGTGCTGAGCGTTTTCCGGGTCCGGGTCGAGGCGGACCGGGCCTTCGCCCACCTCCTGTCCAACGGCAACCGGGTGGACCAGGGCGTCCTGCCCGGCGGGCGGCACTTCGCGGTGTGGAGCGACCCCTTCCCCAAGCCCTGCTACCTGTTCGCACTGGTGGCGGGGGAACTCGACGTGCTGGAGGACCGCTTCACCACCCGGTCCGGCCGCGAGGTGGCGCTGGCCATCTATGTCGACCCCGGCCAGGCCCCGCGCGCGGCCTATGCCATGGACGCCCTCAAGCGCTCCATGCGCTGGGACGAGGACGCCTACGGCCGGGAATACGACCTCGACCTGTTCATGATCGTGGCGGTCCGGGACTTCAATTTCGGGGCCATGGAGAACAAGGGCCTGAACATCTTCAACTCGTCCCTGCTGCTGGCGGACGAGGCCACGGCCACCGACACGGACTTCGAGCGGATCGAGAGCGTGGTGGCCCACGAATATTTCCACAACTGGACCGGCAACCGGATCACCTGCCGGGACTGGTTCCAGCTCTGCCTGAAGGAAGGTCTGACCGTGTTCCGGGACCAGAGCTTCTCGGCCGACATGCGCGGCGAGGCCGTCCAGCGGATCAAGGACGTGAAGATGCTGCGGGCCCGGCAGTTCCCGGAGGACGCCGGTCCCATGGCCCACCCGGTGCGTCCCTCCAGCTATGTGAAGATCGACAACTTCTACACCGCCACCATCTACGAAAAGGGCGCGGAGGTGATCCGCATGCTGAAGACCCTGATCGGCGATGCGGCCTTCCGGGCGGGCATGGACCTCTATTTCGACCGCTGGGACGGTCACGCGACCACGGTGGATGCCTTCATCGCCTGCTTTGCCGAGGCCTCGGGCCGGGACCTGAGCGGCTTCTTCGTGTGGTACGAGCAGGCCGGAACCCCCGATCTGGACATCCGCCGCACCTATGACGCCGACACCGCTCGGCTGAGCCTGACGCTGACCCAGTCCCTGCGCGCCACGCCGGGCCAGCCGACCAAGGCGCCGGCCCCGATCCCCGTCCGGATCGGACTGCTGGACAGCCAGGGGGCGGAACTGGACAGCACCCTCAGCGGGATCCGCGAACGAACCCACACCCTGGTCCTGGACCAGTCGGAGCAGACCTTCGTGCTCGAGGGCGTGGCCGCGCCGCCGGTGCTGTCGGCCCTGCGCGGCTTCTCGGCCCCGGTGAACCTGACCACCGACGCGGCCGGGACCGACGGTTATGTGCTGATGGCCGCGGACCCGGACCTGTTCAATCGCTGGGAGGCCGGACAGGGCCTGGCCCGGGGGCTGATCCTCGCCCGCACGGCCGGACGTCCCGACGAGACCGGCGAGGCGCGGTTCGCCGAGGCCCTCGGCCGGGCCCTGCAGGACGAAGCCGCCGGTGACGCCTTCCGGGCGCTGATGCTCGGCCTGCCCACGGAGTCCGATCTGGTGATGGCGGTGGACGGGCCGGTGGATCCCTCCGCCCTGCATGATGCCCGCGAGGCCCTGCGCATGCGCATCTCGGCGCATCTGGCAGAGCGCCTGCGCGCCCTTCACACCCAGCTGCAGATGGTCGAGCCCTTCTCGCCGGATGCGCGACAGGCGGGACGCCGGGCGCTGCGCAACGCGGTCCTCGACCTCATGGTTGCCGTACCGGACGGGGACGCCATCCGCCGGGCCGTCGGACACTTCGACGCCGCCTGCAACATGACCGACCAGATGGGCGGGCTTTCGGCCCTCACCCTGGTGGGCGGCGAGGCGCTGGATCGCGCCCTCGCGGCCTTCTACGACCAGTGGAAATCCGAACCGCTGGTGATCGACAAGTGGTTCGCCGTCCAGGCCCGAAGCCCGGCACCGGACGCCTTCGGCCGGGTCCTCGGCCTGACGGCCCACCCGGACTTCGACAGCCGCAATCCCAACCGCCTGCGGGCGCTGGTCATGGGCTTCGCCGTGGGCAACCCCTGTCGCTTCCATGCCCCGGACGGGACGGGATACCGCTTCCTTGCCGACCAGATCCTGTCGGTGGACGCAGGCAACCCCTCCGTTGCCGCCCGCATGGTCGAGCCCCTCTCCCACTGGGCGCGGTTCGAGCCACGGCGCGCCGAACAGATGCGCGAGGCCCTGACCCGGGTGCTGAAGCATCCCGACCTGTCCAAAAACGTCGCAGAGATCGCGACGCGGGCAATGGGAAGGTGACAGACCGACGCCAAATCAGATTAAGCACACACATTGATCCTTGATTGAGGGAGGCCCGCGGTTTGGCGGCACACGCCCAGCACCGCGAGACGAAACGAAAGACACCGCCGCGGCTCACCGGCTCCGGCGATCAGGAACCTGCGCCCTTCCCCACCACGCTCAGGATCCTTGTCCTTTCGCTGCTGCTGCTGTTGTCGGCCTACACCGTGTTTGCCGGGATGCGTGTCCGCCGTGCCGCGGATGTCGCCCTCGGCGGGCAGACACCGTCCATCGCCCTCGTCGTCCAGACCGATGGTCGCGTACTCAATCCCGAGATGCTCGGCGGTGAGCCGCAGACGAACGGAAGGGTCGAGCAGGTCTTCGGTCGGCCGCTGCGCCAATTGCTGGCCGATCAGGACCGCGGAAAGACTGCCACGGCATCCTTGCGGGGGCAGACGGAGCCGCGCTCACTCACCATCACGCGACTGGGCCCCAGCGGCCTGCTGCTGATCACAGCGGCGCCGACGATCCAGCGCAATGTCGCCGAGCAACGCTCGCTGATCGAGGACACCATCTCGCTGCTGGCACCGCTGGCCATCGGCCTGTGCCTTGCCATCGTCGTGTTCCGCCAGACCAACAAGGCCGAAAAGGCCCAGATCCAGCGGCGCGAGACCGAGCGCCGCTTCCGGTCGGCCGTGGAAGCGGCCCACTGCGGGATCTGGGAGTGGCGGATCCGCGACGACATGGTGGATCTGTCGGACGTGACCGGCGTCATGTTCGGCTGGGGCGGCGGCGGCATTGCCTCCGGTGCCGATGTGCTCAGCCGCATCGCGCCGGAGCACCGCGAACGGGTGCGGCAGGCCCTGGTGGATGCGGCCGAACACGGGGCCTTCGACGTCACCTTCCGGGTGCCCGGCGCGTCGGGGGACGCCTGGATCGACGCCCGCGGCCAGGGCATCGGCGAGCGGGACACCCTGGGCTATGCGGCCATCATGGGCGTCGCCCTGGATGTGACCGAGGAACATGTGGCCCAGGCCCGAGGTCTGGCCGCCGAGGCGCGCCTGAACGACGCCATCGAAGCCGTGTCGGAGGCGTTTGTCCTCTGGGACCGCCATGACCGGCTGGTCATGTGCAACCGCAACTACCGCGAGTTCTTCTCGCTGGATCCGCGTCTGCTCAAGCCCGGCGCGAGCCGGCAGACGGTGATGCACGTGGCGGAGATCGCCATTCGCGGCGAGCGTCCGGCCCCGGACGCCCGCGCGGGCATCCGCGAGGCGGAGATGATCGACGGCCGATGGCTGCAGATCTCGGAGCGGCCCACCGCCGACGGGGGCACGGTGATGACCGCGGCCGACATCACCGCGGTGAAGCGGCAGGAAGAGGCCAGTCGCCGCAACGAGATCGCCCTGAAGCGGGCCGTGGTCCGTCTCGAACAGAACGGCGGCCAGCTGGCCGAACTGGCCGCCAAGTACGAACAGGAAAAAATCCGTGCCCAGCAGGCCAATGCGGCCAAGAGCGAGTTCCTGGCCAATATGAGCCACGAGCTGCGCACGCCGCTGAACGCCATCAACGGCTTCTCGGAAATGATGGCACGGGAGATGCTGGGCCCGCTCGGGCA
>DAINBM010000141.1:0-6579 GCA_036732965.1 Caulobacteraceae bacterium
AGCGCATCCTTGGTAAGGCTGAGGTCGACAGTTCAATCCTGTCAGGCGGCACCATTTTTCTCCTCGCACACATGACCGTCTTCAGGCCTCGCCCCCGGGGCGCGGCTTGCCATGGCGGGGGGCGGCGGTACACTCGATCCAACAACAGGCAGCCCGACTGCCGATCGAGGACGACGCCCCATGGATCTTGCCTTCAAACCCGAGCATGCCGCCTTCCGCGCCGAGGTCCGTGAGTGGATCGAGACCCACTTTCCCCAGGCCATCCGGGACAAGCAGGCCACCGGCGAGCATCTGAACAAGGAGGAGATCCTGTCCTGGCACCGGATTCTCTACGCCAAGGGCTGGCTGACCCCGTCCTGGCCGAAGGAATATGGCGGCACGGGCTGGGATCCGGTGCAGCGCTACATCTGGTCGGAGGAGCTGGCCCGGGCCAATACCTGTCCGCCTTCCTTCGGTCTCGGCATGATCGGGCCGGTGCTCTATACCTTCGGCACCCCGGAGCAGAAGGAGACCCTGCTGAAGCCCACCGTCGCCGGCGACATCTGGTGGTGCCAGGGCTATTCCGAGCCGGGGGCGGGGTCCGACCTGGCCGGGCTGTCCACCCGGGCGGAGCGGTTCACCGGGGAGGATGGCAAGGAGTACTACCGGGTCAACGGCCAGAAGACCTGGACCACCCAGGGGCAGCATGCGGACTGGGGCTTCTTCCTGGTACGCACCGATCCGGCGGCCAAGAAGCAGGAAGGGATCACCTTCCTCCTGATCGACATGAAGACCCCCGGCGTTTCGGTGCGGCCGATCATCACCATCGACGGCGGTCACGAGGTGAACGACACCTTCCTCGACAATGTCATCGTGCCCGTCGAGAATCGCATCGGCCAGGAGAACAAGGGCTGGACGGTCGCCAAGTTCCTGCTGGGGCACGAGCGGACGGGCATTGCCGGGGTCGCCCGCTCCAAGCGCGGCATCGAACGACTGCGGGAGGTCGCCGCCGGGGTCGAGGGAGATGACGGCACCCCCCTGATCCAGGACGTGAGTTTCCGCCGCAAGATCGCGGAACTGGAGATCGACCTCGCCGCGCTGGAATATACCGAGCTTCGGACCCTGGCGGGGGAGAGCAGCGGCCGCGAGCCGGGCCCGGAGGCCTCCCTGCTGAAGGTCCGGGGAACCGAGATCGGCCAGCGCTTGACGGAACTGACCCTGGAAGCCGCCGGTCACTATGGCGCGCCCTATTTCCGCGGCTTCCCGAAGGAGGGGGACAATGTCCAGTCCATCTCCCCGGATTTTGCCTTCAAGGCGGGGCCCACCTATTTCAACATGCGCAAGACCTCGATCTTCGGCGGCTCCAACGAGATCCAGCGCAACATCATGGCCAAGGCGGTGCTGGGCCTCTGAACGGCGCGACACCACCCGGCTCTGTCCGGCCCAGCGGGGCTGGACAGGCCCCGTCGCGCCCCTTAGTCAGACCCGCGACGCGCTGACCTTCGATCCCGGGGCCGGCGATCTGGGGGATGTGACATGCAGTATTCCGAGCTCGGGCGGACCGGCCTGAAGGTGTCCCGGGTGTGCCTCGGCACCATGACCTGGGGCGAGCAGAACACCGAGGCCGAGGGCCACGCCCAGATGGACTATGCCCTCGAGCGGGGCATCAATTTCTGGGACACGGCGGAGATGTATGCCGTTCCGCCGCGGCCGGAGACGCAGGGCTCCACCGAGCGGATCATCGGCAGCTGGTTCGCCTCCCGCGGCCAGCGGGACAAGGTGATCCTGGCCACCAAGATCGCCGGGCGCAGCCCGATGAGCTGGACGCGGGACAACCAGTCCATCACGCGCCACACCGCCGAGCAGATCGACGAGGCGGTGGAGAAGTCGCTGAAGCGGCTGCAGACCGACTATATCGACCTCTATCAGATGCACTGGCCGGACCGGGCAATCCGGGTGTTCGGCGGCATGACCTACCAGGACTATGCCGACGACTACGAGTCCTTCGAGGCGATCCTTGACAACCTCGATCGGCACGTGAGGAAGGGCAATATCCGCCACATCGGCGTCTCCAACGAGACCGCCTATGGCGTGATGAAGTTCGTGGCGGAGGCGGAGCGTCGCGGCCTTCCGAGGATCGCCTCGATCCAGAACGCCTACAACCTCGTCAACCGCACCTTCGAGTACGGGCTGGCCGAGATCGCCTTGCGGGAACAGGTGGGCCTGCTGGCCTATTCGCCCCTGGCCCAGGGCTATCTGAGCGGCAAGTATTCCGGCGGTGCGCTGCCCCAGGGCTCGCGAAAGCAGTTGTTCAACCGGCTCCAGCGCTACGAGGGGCCGGGCGCGGCCGTGGCCATGGAGTCCTACTTTGCCCTCGCCCGGGAGCTGGGCGTGCGCCCGGAGACGCTGGCCCTGAAGTTCTGCGACACCCGCCCGTTCGTGACCTCGACCATCATCGGGGCCACGACCATGGAGCAGCTGCAGATCTGCGTGGACGCCTTCGACATGCCCTGGACCCAGGCCATCGCCGACAAGGTCGACGCCCTGCACGAGGCCCAGCCCAACCCCTGTCCGTAAGGGGCGGGCCGACCACCATCCGATCCTATCGGGCGGTGGGCTGGCCGTTCAGACGCACGATCTCGCCGCCCTTCATGACGAAGGACACCTTGCGGAACAGGGCCGGATTGGCGAGGGGGTCGCCATCCATGGCCACGAGGTCCGCCAGCCGACCCGGCTGGACCGTGCCCACCTGGTCCGTGGCACCGAGCAGCTCGGCGGCCGACCGGGTGGCGGCGGTGAGCGCGGCCCGGGGCGTCATGCCGTTGTCGATCAGCAACTGGAACTCCAGCGTATGGTCCCCCTCGCCGAGGTCGGAGCCCATCGCGATCTTCACCCCCGACCGGATGGCCCGGGGCAGGTTCTGCTTGGGCAGGAGGTCATTGGCCAGTTCCTTGGGGGCCGTGCCGGGGGCCAGCAGCTCCGGATGGTCGCGCGCCGCTGCGTAGTAGACGTCGAACACGCTGAGCGTGGGTACCAGGAAGGTGCCGTGCGCCTTCATCAGGGCCAGGGTCTGGTCGGTGGCGAAGGAGCCGTGCTCGATGGAGTCGACCCCGGCACGCACGGCATTCTCGATGGCTTCCGGTGGATAGGTGTGCGCCGCGACCTTCATGCCGAGCCCGTGGGCGGTCTCGACCGCCACGCGCATCTCCTCGTTGGTCATCAGCTGCAGGTGCGGATTGTCGCCGGTGGAGGCGATGCCGCCCGACGGCATGATCTTGATCAGATCCGCCCCGCGGCGGCGATGCTCGCGCACCCGGATGCGGGCGGCGTCGGGGGTGTCGACAATGCCGAGGTCCCAGCCGGGATGGGACAGGTCGGGATCGAGGGCCGAGCGGGGGTCCCCATGCCCGGCGGTGGGACCGAGCGGTTCGAGGGACACCCACATCCGCGGTCCTCGAACCTTGCCGTCCTCGATGGCGCGCTTCAGCGCCACCGACTCGTCGCCGCCGCCCACGTCCCGGACACTGGTGAAGCCCTGCTGCAGCATGGCGGCGGCAAAGACGGCCCCGTCAAAGGCCCGGTCGATGGCCGAGTGGGTCACCCAGTCCTCGGTGGCATTGGTCCGGCTGGGCAGCTTTCCGGTCACGTGGACGTGGCAGTCGATGAAGCCCGGCGTGACCGTGGCCTGGCGAAGGTCGATCACACGGGACCCGGTCGGTGCGGAATATCCCTCCGTGACGGTCGCGATCCGGCCGTCATGGACGAGGATCGTGACATCGTGCCGCGCCGTGTCCGTGACCCCGTCCAGCAATGTTCCGGCCTGGACGGCAATGTCCCCCGCATGCACGGCTGTCGCCAGGGTCAGGGTCGCCAGGGCGGCGGCGAGGGCAGGGGTCGGAGACGACATGGCGGGGCCTTTGAATGGGTCGGAAAGGACCAACCGACACCATCCCGCCCGGTTGTGCAAGTCAGGCAGCGGCCGATCAGCCCTCGCGCGGATCGACGGTTGCCGGCGCATCGAGGGGCAGGGTCCACCATCCGTCCGCGGCTTCGGCGAATCCCGCATCGCGATAGAGGTTGCGGACCGGGGTGTTGCGGTCGGTGGGGAGGATCTGCCCCCGCAGTTGGGTCCCATGGGCCGACGCCTGCGCGGCAAGGGCGGCGAGCAGGTCCCGCTCCACCTTCAGGCCGATGACCCGGCAGCTCATGGCGAAGCCCGTGATGACGCCGGCTTCGAGGACGGCGGCACCGGACAGGCCGTGGTCGCCGTAGCGGTCGCTGACGTGCATCGCGAACACACCGCCGCCGGTCTCGGTCAGCCGCGCCAGCTCCCCCGCCGAATAGGTCCGTCCGGTGGTGTTGAACTGGGTCGTGCGCTGGAACAGTTCGACCACCCGCGACAGGCTGGCCGGATCCGTGACCGCCTCGATCCGGCTCTGGACGTTCAGGGCCTTGAGAAAATCGCGCTCGTCCACGAAGGTGGCGCGGGCCTCGGTCCGCTTCAGCTGGGCCTTGACCAGATCGGTGCGGCCCGCCGCCTCTGCCGTGATGCGGGGCAGCTGCAGGCGCGGATCGGTGAGCAGGCGACGGCGCAGCTCGAACAGGTTGTCCCCCCAGACCTCCACCTCCGGCAGCCGCTCCCGGACCCGTTCCCGCTCCACCGGATTGTCATCGATGAAGAGGAAGGCGTCCCGGCTGAAGCCCAGCTCCTCGGAGATCGAGGAGATGTTCTCCGCCTTGTCGCCCCAGTTGATCCGCGTGGCGACGAAGTCGTCCAGCGTCAGCAGCCGGTCCCTGGGATAATGATCGGGATAGGTCCAGAGCTGGCGGACGACGGCGTCGTCGTTCTTCGATACGCAGGCCAGCACCACGCCCCGTTGCTTGAGGGTCTTCAGCGCCTCGTGCAGCCCGAACCACAGGCCGATGTAGCTGTAGAGTCCGCTGATCTCCGGGGCCCAGGCAAAGGGTGCGCCGGTCTCGGCGATGACGCCGGGCCACAGGGTGCCGTCGAGGTCCAGGATCACGCACTTCTTCCGGTCCTGACCGGTCAGGGTGATGAGGGCGTCGGTGTGGGCCCGGGCCATCACGGCCTCACGGCCATAGGGATCATCGTTCAGCGGCGCGGCCAGCTGGGCGAGGTCCGGGAACTGGTCGAACACCGCCGCCCGTTCGCCCTGCGGCCGTTGCAGCATCCAGCCGGGGGAGCCGAAATGGGTGAAGCCCACCAGCCCGTCATCGACGAAGCGTTCGGATCCCGCCTGGTTCAGGGCCGCTGCCGTGTCGATGACGTGCACATCGTCGAAGGTCTCGGCCAGTTCGGCGAGGGCGAGGTTGGTGCGGCGGAAGCGGTTGCGGTGCCCGTGAGGTCCGCGCTCCGCCATGCCCAGGGGCTGGACGGTGGGTTCGGGCAGATTGTCGATGAGGATCGGCTTGCCGGTGACGCCGCGAAGCGCCTCGAGCACGGTGCGGGCCTCGAGCACATACATCCAGCTGGGGTCGCCGCCGTTCTCCTCGGCCGTGCCCATGGCCACCGCCCGGCGGGCGCGCAGGGCACCGATGATGATGGCGTCGTGCGGCCGCTCGGCCACCAGCCCGACGTCGTCGACGAAGCCGGCCGCGATGCGCAGGTCAAGGCCGCGACGCTCTCCCTCCCGCCGCAGGAAATCCGCCTCCATCTGGATGTCGCACTCGCCGAGGAGGAGGATGTCGAGGCGCTTCTGTCCGCCCTTGAGGGCCTGCACGCCCAGCGCCTCGCCGGCGGCCCAGGCGGGAAGGGCGCCTTCGGACCGGGTCCGCCGGTAATGCTCGAGCAGGGCATCGGGGTCGCGGCCGTGGGTGGCCGACAGTTCGGCGGCGATGTCGGCCAGTTCCTCTTCCGGCGACCGATCCGTGATCAGGCCGCGATCCATCAGGTTGGCGACGGTGTTCAGCACCAGATCCTGAGGATAGCCCAGTGCTTCCACCAGCGGCGCCATGTCCCCGGGCATCACCCGGGGCTGGCTGAAATAGTCGAGGATGCGGGCGATGTCGGCGTCGACCGTCAGGCGCAGGTGGCTGACTGCATGGATGGCGAGGAAACGGCCCTCGCCCAGGGGCAGAAGGTGCATGAAGCGGGAGCGCGTGAGAATCATGTCGGTCGGTCCTTGGCTGCGCGCGAAGGCTGCGATGCCCCGATTGCGGCATGGTTAACGGCTCGGGAATGATTTTGCGGGACCTTCAAGGCTTCCCAGACCGGCCAGCCGGAGACCCGCCGTGACCCAAGCCGACCCCGACCGTTTCGCCGCATTCCAAGCCGGGGACCGCGCACCGATGATTGTCGGGTCATACACCGATGGCCGGCTGTTTGCCCTCGAGTCCCAGCTGGGACAGACCCTCGTTCTCGTTCTGGCCGATGGCGTCCCGACGCAGGCACAGGCCGCGTGGGCGGGCGGTTTCACCGCCGCCGCCGAGCGCTTTCGGGCCTTGGATGCAGAGGCCGTGGTGCTGTTGTCGATGCGCCTTCCGTCCTTGACCGCTCATCTGAACCCGCCGGTGCCCGGGGTGGTGATCGCCTTGCCGGATGCCGATCTCGCGCCTCTGGGGGGGCAGGGCGACGTTCCC
>DAINBM010000142.1:0-6575 GCA_036732965.1 Caulobacteraceae bacterium
TCCCCCAGCTGGTAATAGGCACGGATCAGATCCATCGTCTC
This sequence comes from Caulobacteraceae bacterium, assembly GCA_036732965.1. GTDB lineage: Bacteria > Pseudomonadota > Alphaproteobacteria > Caulobacterales > Caulobacteraceae > CAIMFV01. Next base: position 42 of record DAINBM010000142.1, read on the forward strand.
CTTGCGGGCGAGGACCTCACCGGCGCGGGGCTCTTCCTGCACCGGAGGTGCGGCGGTCACCTGTGCGGCGGGCTCACCCTCGTCCAGGCCGTCGTAGAAATAGCCCACCGGCACTTCGAGGGCCGCGGCCAGTTCCCACACACGCGCGGCGGAGATCCGGTTGGCGCCACATTCGTACTTCTGGATCTGCTGGAAGCGGATTCCGACGGCCGTGGCGAGTTGTTGCTGGGTAAGTCCCATCAGTCGACGGCGGCGACGCAGCCGCTTGCCGAGATGAAGGTCGATATCGTTCGCCATGCGGCCGCCCCTCTAGAGGTTCACACGTCCCAAGACGGGACGACTACGCTTGCGAGGGGCAAACGCCGTGCCGCGGTTCCCCGAACGGCTGAAACGGGCAAGACGGCGCAATGACATGGGCCACCTGATCAAGGCATCCGGATGGATCATCCTCCCATCAGAGTGCCATGCAAGTGTGACGGTCAAGCCGGTGCAGGCAACGGCCTGACCTCCGGACGACCGGAATGTGTCGCAGAAGATGGGAGAGGGGCCCGCCTGTCACCGGACAGGCCCCGTCGAGGTCAGTCCTCGCGGACGCGACGCTTGCGGAAGGAGGGGTTCAGGACCTGCTTGCGCAGCCGGATGGCCTTGGGCGTGACCTCCACCAGCTCGTCCTCCTCGATATAGGCGATGGCCTGCTCGAGGGTCATCCGACGGGGCGGGGTGAGGCGGATGGCCTCGTCCTTGCCGGACGCGCGGACGTTGGTCAGCTGCTTGGCCTTCATCGGGTTCACGTCGAGGTCGTCGAAGCGGGAGTTCTCGCCGATGATCATGCCCTGATAGGTCTTTTCGCCGGCGCCCACGAACATGGTGCCGCGCTCTTCCAGGTTCCACAGGGCATAGGCTGCCGTTTCGCCGTCCGAATTCGAGACCAGCACGCCGCGCAGACGACCTTCGATGGCCCCGCGGTGCGGTTCGTAATGGCTGAACACCCGGTTGAGCACGCCGGAGCCGCGGGTATCGGTGAGGAACTCGCCCTGATAGCCGATCAGCGAGCGGGACGGGGCTTCCAGGGTGATCCGGGTCTTGCCGGAGCCGGAGGGACGCATGTCCTTCAGCTCGGCCTTGCGGGCCGACAGCTTCTCGATCACGACGCCGGAATATTCGTCATCCACGTCGATGACCACTTCCTCGATGGGCTCGAGCCGCTGGTTGGTGTCCTCGTCGATGCGATAGACCACGCGGGGGCGGGAGATCGACACCTCGAAGCCCTCCCGGCGCATGTTCTCGATCAGCACGCCCAGCTGCAGTTCACCGCGGCCGGCCACCTCGAAGGCGTCCTTCTCGTCGGTCTCGCGCACCTTGATGGCCACGTTGGACTCGGCCTCGCGAAGCAGGCGGTCGCGGATCACGCGGCTCTGCACCTTGTCGCCGTCCTTGCCGGCCAGCGGGCTGTCATTGACGGTGACCAGCATGGAGATGGTCGGCGGGTCGATGGGCTGGGCCGGCAGGGCCTCGGTCAGGCTCGGATCGCACAGGGTGTCGGCAACGGTCGCCTTGGACAGGCCGGCAATGGCCACGATGTCGCCGGCCTCGGCGATCTCGATGGGCTGGCGCTTCAGGCCGCGGAAGGCGAGGATCTTGGTGACCCGGCCGCGTTCCACTTCCTTGCCGTCCCGGGACAGGGCCTTGATGGCCATGCCGGGAACGATCTTGCCCGCTTCCACGCGACCGGTCAGCAGACGGCCGAGGAACGGATCGCTTTCCACCAGGACGGCCAGCATCTGGCCGGGTTCCGCCACCCGCTCGGCCGCCTTGGGCGGCGGGACGTGCTTGACGATCAGGTCATAGAGGGGAGCGAGACCATCCCGCGCATCGTCCATGTTGACCACGGCCCAGCCTTCCTTGCCCGACGCGTAGATGTGCGGGAAGTCCAGCTGGTCGTCCGAGGCGCCAATGGCGGCGAACAGGTCGAAGGTGTCGTTCAGCACGCGGTCGGGATCGGCGTGGGGCCGGTCGACCTTGTTCAGCACCAGGATCGGACGCAGGCCGAGCTTCAAGGCCTTGCCCAGCACGAACTTGGTCTGCGGCATGACGCCTTCCTCGGCATCCACCAGCAGCAGGCAGCCATCCACCATGCCGAGGATCCGCTCCACCTCGCCACCGAAGTCGGCGTGGCCGGGGGTGTCGATGATGTTGATCCGGGTCTCGCCCGCTTCGCCGTTCCAGAGGACCGAGGTGGCCTTGGCGAGGATGGTGATGCCCCGCTCCCGTTCCTGGTCGTTGGAGTCCATGGCGCGCTCCACGGTCGCCTCATTGGCGCGGAAGACCCCGGACTGGGCCAGCAGCTGGTCGACGAGGGTGGTCTTGCCATGATCGACGTGGGCGATGATGGCGATGTTGCGCATGGACATGGGAAAGCGATCTGAGGTTATCGCGAGCGGTCGCGGGGGGAGGGAGGTTTGGCCGTGCTTCTACGCGAGGCCGCGGCGGAAAGCCAGTGGCAGCGAAGAGAACATTTCGCATCTGCGAAGCCCGGATGGAAACCCGGGATCGGGGTGTCAGCCGACGCCCTTGCGGCCGATGGCATAGAACCGGTCTGCGCGCTGTCGCAGGATGCCGTCGGGTGAGAGCTTGAACAGGGCCTTCAGCTCTTCCTCCACGGCGTCACCGACGGCCTTGATGGTCGCCTCCGGATCGGAGTGGGCCCCACCGGCGGGCTCGGGGATGATTCGGTCGACAATGCCGAAGCCGATCAGGTCCTGGGCGGTGATCTTCATGGCATTGGCCATGCGCGGGGCCTCCGCCCGGTCGCGGAACAGGATCGAGGAGCCGGCTTCGGGCGAGATCACCGAATAGATCGAATGTTCCAGGATCAGCACGCGATTGGCCGCGGCAATGGCCAGGGCTCCGCCCGAGCCGCCCTCGCCGACGATGGTGGCGACCATGGGGGTGGTCAGGCTGAGGCAGCGTTCCGTGGAGCGGGCAATGGCCTCGCCCTGGCCGCGTTCCTCGGCCCCGACCCCGGGATAGGCCCCGGCCGTGTCGACGAAGGTGATGACCGGCAGGCTGAACTGTTCGGCCATGTCCATCAGGCGCACGGCCTTGCGATAGCCCTCGGGTCTGGCCATGCCGAAATTGTGCTTCAGACGCGTGGTGGTGTCGTGGCCCTTCTCGTGGCCCATGACGACCACCGGCATCCCGCGAAAGCGGCCGAGGCCGCCGACCACCGCCTGATCGTCAGCGAACTTGCGGTCCCCGCGGAGTTCCACGAACTCGTCGATCAGGCCGCTGACATAGTCGACGAAGTGCGGGCGCTCCGGGTGGCGGGCGACCTGGGTCTTCTGCCACGGGTCCAGACGCGCATAGGCTTCGCGACGGAGATCCTCCACCCGATGCTTCAATGCCGCCAGTTCCTGATCGAACGCGCCGGGACCGGCGGTGTCAGACAGCCTGGAGAGCTCTTCGATCTTGGCCTCGAGGTCGGCGATCGGGCGCTCGAAGTCGAGGTAATGTCGTGTTGCGGCGGTCATGCCGTCCTGGGCTGCCGTTGACGGAAGGCTGGGAAACTAGGCGCAATCGGGGGCGCTAGACAAGGGATCACGGCCACAAGGCGATCACGGCCCCGTCATCGCCCCTTGCAAAGCCGTGCGGCCGAGGGCTTAAGGCGGACGCCGGATGGCAGAACTGGAGCCCTTGATGTCGTTGCAAGACCGTTCGCGACTGCTCGAAGCCCTCGTCGGGACGACGCTCGAGGCCGGGGCCGAGATCTGGCGTCACTTCCAGGGGCAGGTCGAGGTCCTGACCAAGGCGGACCTGTCTCCCGTCACAGCGGCGGACCAGGCGGCAGAGGCCATCATCCTGAAGGCGCTGGCCCTTGCCGCTCCGGACGTGCCGGTGGTGGCGGAGGAGGAGGCGGCGGCCGGCCGGATCCCGGACGTCTCCGGCGCCTTCTTCCTCGTTGACCCTCTGGACGGGACCAAGGAATTCATCCGCAAGGGCAAGGATTTCACGGTCAATATCGGTCTGATCGAGGGGGGCGTTCCAACGCTGGGCGTGGTCTATGCCCCCGCCCTGTCGCGGCTGTTTGCGGGGGACGTGGTCACCGGGCTGGCCTGGACCGCGGATGTCGCGCCCGGCGTGACCGACACGCGCAAGCGGCGACCGATCCGGGTCCGGCAGCACGGGGAGCGCCTCTGTGCCGTGGCCTCGAAGTCCCACGACACGCCGGGCACCGAAGCCTATCTGGCCGCCATCGGCTGCACGGACCGGGTGAGCATCGGCTCGTCCCTCAAGTTCGCCCTGCTGGCGGCGGGGGAGGCGGATGTCTATCCGCGTCCGGCTCCGACCATGGAATGGGACACCGCCGCCGGCGACGCGGTTCTGCGCGCGGCCGGCGGACGGGTGTTCGATCTGGACGGCGCGCCCTTCACCTATGGCAAGGAGCGGTTCTTCAACGAGGGGTTCGTGGCGACCGCCACCTTCAACGCGCCTGCGCTGCGGCCCTTCGTGGGAGGCTGACGCTCCCTTCCAGTTTTCCTAAACGGTGTGCCAGATCATATGGTAGGCGCGGCGAGGGCGACCGGCGCATAGAACGGCCCTGTGCGTCCGCGGCATCTCGCGCGTGGGGCATGGTGGCGCTATGGAGTGGGGCTTGATGCTCGAAACGTCTCCCGGGGGGGCAGTCTCAATCGTGTCGGATCCTGACCTGCCTGCCGCCGCCGGAACGACATCCGGTTCATCGCCGCGCCTGACCCATCTGCAGCGGCTGGAGGCTGAAGCCATCCACATCATCCGCGAGACCGTGGCGGAGTGCGAGCGTCCGGTGATGCTCTATTCCATCGGCAAGGACAGTGCGGCCATGCTGCACCTCGCCATGAAGGCCTTCCATCCCGCCCAGCCGCCGTTCCCGCTGCTGCATGTGGACACGACCTGGAAGTTCCGGGAGATGATCCGCTTCCGGGACGCCCACGCCCGCAATCTGGGACTGGAACTGCTGGTGCACACCAATCCGGACGGTCTGGCGGCCGGGGTGGGGCCCTTCACACACGGGTCGGCGGTGCATACCGACATCATGAAGACCCAGGCGCTGAAGCAGGCCCTGGACAAGTACGGCTTCGATGCGGCCTTCGGCGGCGCCCGTCGCGACGAGGAGGCCAGCCGGGCCAAGGAGCGGATCTTCTCGTTCCGCAATTCCGCCCATGCGTGGGAGCCCAAGGCCCAGCGACCGGAGCTCTGGCGGCTCTACAACGCCCGCAAGCACCGCGGGGAATCCCTGCGGGTGTTTCCCCTGTCCAACTGGACGGAGCTCGATGTGTGGCAATACATCGCTGCTGAGAACATCCCCCTGCCGGACCTCTACTTCGCGGCCGAGCGACCGGTGGTGGAGCGGGACGGGACCCTGATCATGGTCGATGACGACCGGATGCCGCTGGCTCCCGGCGAGACGCCGCAGATGAAGTCCGTCCGCTTCCGGACCCTGGGCTGCTACCCCCTCACCGGGGCGGTGGAGAGCACCGCCGCCACCATCCCCGCCATCCTGCAGGAGATGCTGACCTCCCGCACCTCCGAGCGCCAGGGCCGGGTGATCGACCGGGACCAGGCCGCCTCGATGGAGAAGAAGAAGCGGGAGGGCTATTTCTGATGGGCGACGGATCGCTGCTGCACACCGATATCGACGCCTGGCTGGCCCGGCACCAGTCCAAGGACCTGCTGCGCTTCATCACCTGCGGGTCGGTGGATGACGGCAAGTCGACCCTCATCGGCCGCCTGCTGTATGATACCGGCGCGGTGCCCGATGACGAGATCGCGCGACTGGAGCGCGACTCCGCCCGGGGCAGCGCCGGCGGCGGCCTCGACTTCTCCCTGCTGGTGGACGGGCTGGCGGCGGAGCGGGAGCAGGGCATCACCATCGACGTGGCCTATCGCTATTTCGCCACGGAGACACGGAAGTTCATCGTCGCCGATACCCCCGGTCACGAGCAGTACACCCGCAACATGATCACGGGGGCCTCCACGGCAGAGACGGCGGTGATCCTGGTGGATGCTCGCAAGGGCATCCTGACCCAGACCCGACGGCACAGCTATCTGGTGTCCCTGGTGGGAATCCGACGGGTGGTGCTCGCCATCAACAAGATGGATCTGGTGGACTTCGACGCAGGCGTCTTCGATCGGATCGTGGCCGATTACACCGCCTTTGCCGCGCCCCTGGGTTTCGAGGCCGTCACGCCGATCCCGATCAGCGGACGGGACGGGGACAATATCGCGCAGACCAGTGCCCGCACCCCCTGGTACGAGGGCCCGACCCTTCTGGGCTATCTCGAGACCGTGCCGCTGGTGGCAGATGCCCTGGCGACGCGGCCGTTCCGCATGGCCGTGCAGGGGGTGATCCGCCCGGACCTGAACTTCCGCGGGTTTTCCGGCCAGATCTCCGCCGGCGTGATCCGGGTGGGGGACGAGGTGCGGGTGTGCCCGTCCGGCCGGACCAGCTGCATCGCCCGGATCATCAGCGGGTTCGAGGATCATGATCAGGCTGCG
>DAINBM010000143.1:0-6566 GCA_036732965.1 Caulobacteraceae bacterium
CGACCAGGCACATGCGGCAGTTGCCGGCGATGGACAGGCGCTCGTGATAGCAGAAGCGCGGGATCTCCTCCCCGGCAAGCTCAGCGACCTGGAGCACGGTCATGCCCGGCTCGAACTCGACCTCTATGCCATTGACCTTGGCGATGGGCATCTCGACGGGATCCTAGTCTTCGGAGGCGCGGCAGTGGCGGGGTGGTGAAACACTTTGCGGCATAAGGCAAGAGCCCATCCGACCTTACTCCGCGGCGATGGCGTGGCCCTGCACGTGGGCACGTCCGCTGCGATAGCTGGCGATACGGTCCTCGATCTCCGGACGGAAATGCCGGAACAGGCCCTGGATGGGCCACGCCGCGGCATCGCCAAGGGCGCAAATCGTATGGCCTTCCACCTGCGACGCCACATCAAGGAGAAGATCGATCTCCTTCATTTCCGCCTCGCCCCGGGCCATGCGCTCCATCACCCGCCACATCCAGCCGGTGCCTTCGCGGCAGGGGGTGCATTGTCCACAGCTTTCGTGCTTGTAGAAATAGCTGATGCGGGCAATGGCGCGGACCAGATCGGTGGACTTGTCCATCACGATCACCGCCGCCGTGCCGAGGCCGGAGCGCAGCTCGCGCAGGGAGTCGAAGTCCATCAGCGCGGTCTCGCACTGCTCCGCCGTGATCATCGGCACCGAAGATCCCCCGGGGATGACGGCCTTCAGATTGCCCCAGCCGCCCCGGACCCCGCCGCAGTGCTCTTCCAGCAGCTGGCGGAGCGGGATCGACATGGCCTCTTCCACGTTGCACGGCCGGTTCACGTGGCCGGAGATGCACATCAGCTTGGTGCCGGTGTTGTTGGCCCGGCCGAGGCCCGCAAACCAGGCGGCCCCGCGACGCAGGATGGTCCCGGCGACGGCAATGGATTCCACGTTGTTCACGGTGGTCGGGCAGCCATACAGGCCGGCGCCCGCCGGGAACGGCGGCTTAAGCCGGGGCTGGCCCTTCTTGCCTTCCAGGCTCTCCAGCAGGGCGGTTTCCTCGCCGCAGATATAGGCCCCGGCCCCATGATGGACATAGAGGTCGAAATCCCAGCCGTGGATGTTGTTCTTGCCGATGAGCTTGGCCTCATAGGCCTGCTTCACCGCCGCCTCGAGGACCTCGCGCTCCCGAACATATTCCCCGCGCAGATAGATGTAGCAGGCGTGGGCCTTCATGGCGAAGGAGGCAATCAGGCAGCCTTCGATCAACAGATGCGGATCGTGGCGCAGGATCTCCCGGTCCTTGCAGGTGCCCGGCTCGGACTCGTCGGCATTCACCACCAGATAGTGGGGCCGCGCACCGACCTCCTTGGGCATGAAGGACCACTTCAGGCCGGTGGAGAAACCCGCGCCGCCCCGACCCCGCAGGCCCGACGCCTTCATGTTGTCGATGATCCAGTCGGGACCCTGCTGCAGGATCTCGCGGGTCGCATTCCAGCACCCCCGCGCCTTCGCCCCCTCAAGACCCCAGTCATGGAATCCGTACAGGTTGGTGAAGATACGATCCTTGTCTTCCAGGATGCCGACCATTCGCGATCTCCCAGCCGCGGCGGAGCGAGTGTCCGCAGCACGACCCTTGATGAGTTCCGACTGGCGATGTCGCTCCGGATCGGTGTCCTCGGTCTCGAAGGACCGGATACGATCCGCGGGCCCCGGAAGGCCGGGGTCCGCCGGGGTCGGCGCGCGACTCTCGCCGTTGTCGGACGACGTGGACTGCGACATAGCGCCAGACGCACCCAAAACCAACTGCGAACTCGCGCCGCCGGAGACTTCTGCACCGCCTGCAGGGGTTTGCGCCCCGCGGAAGGGCACACCGACCACGGCCATGGCCGCGGCCCCGATCAGATTGAGGAGGACGCCGAGGCCCGTCCGGCGGCGACGCCCGCGGCGGCCGCGCCCGGCCCCGCCGGACACCCCCGCCCCTTGTTCCCCGGTCACCGGGGCGGCTGGCCCCGCGCCAGGCGCGTTACGCTTACTCAACCCCGCCCCTCCGAACCGTCGTCCCCGACTGGACGATCCGCTGCCGGACATACTCTGCACGGTCAATCTGGCACCGTGATGACAGCCCATGTCCCGGTCTGTCCGGATACATATGCGGTCAGCGGCGCATGGCCGCCACGAACCACACCTGAGCGGCGAACCCGCTCACCAGAGCCGCGATAAAAAGCCACAGGCCCCACGGCTGGCGAGCGGCAAAGAAGCACAGGGCCCCGACCACGGCGACCCCGCCGCAGATGGCCATCAAGGTCACCATGCGGCGGAACCGCAGCTGGAGGGCAGCCAGGGCCTGCGCCTCCGCCAACTCGGGGGCGTCGGTCATCCGGCCGCCGGTTCCCGGGCGTTGGGCAGCTGGGTGATGGGTACCGCCCGGCTGCCGTCATAGAGGCTCGGATCGGTGAGGGTCAGGGCACCTTCCGCCGGTTCCGAGGAATGCCGTCCGGTGGCCGATCCCGGCTTCGGGGTCTCGCCGGCGCGGAAGGCCTCGATGATGGCCTTGAGGCTGTCGGGGGTCAGGTCCTCGTAATAGTAGTCGTTGATCTGGGCCATGGGCGCATTGGCGCAGGCACCGAGGCACTCCACCTCCTGCCAGGTGAACCGACCGTCGGCCGACAGCTTGTCCTTGGGGCCGATTTCGCTGCGACACAGGTCCATCAGCGCCTCGGAGCCCCGCAGCATGCACGGCGTGGTGCCGCAGACCTGGATCAGCGCCGTCGTGCCCACGGGCTCGAGCTGGAACATGGTGTAGAAGGTCGCCACCTCCAGCACCCGGATCTTCGGCATGCCCAGCAGGTCGCCGATGGCGCGGATGGCAGGCTCGGACACCCAGCCCTCCTGCTTCTGGACGAGCCACAGGATCGGGATCACCGCCGAGGCCTTCCGCTCGGGCGGATACTTGGTCATCCACCACTGGGCCTTCTCCAGGGTTTCGGCGGAGAAGGCGAAGCTGTCGGGCTGCTGGGCACTGAGACGGCGGACGGACATGTCAGTCGGCTTTCCTGGAGGTTGAGGTCTTGGCGACCAGCGCCGCCACCCGGCTGTCGGTGAGACGCTGGTTGGCGGGGCCGAAGGGCGGGATGCGTCGCAGCACGACGCGGAGGGCAAAGGCGGTCAGAAGACCCCCGTAGAGATATGGCATCCATGACGTGGTCCGGTCCGCCAGCATGGCGATGCGGAAGATCAGGCCCGCCACGATCATGGGCGCGAAGGTCGCGGTCATCAGCATCACATCATTCAGGTATCCCCGGCGACCCGCCGGGTGATGATCCCAGTGGGACCTGGCCAGCCACCAGCGGATCATGGTCATGATCCCGAGGACCGACACCGACACCAGGGTCAGGGCGATCCCGCCCAGCACCGGGTTCACCGGTCGACCTCTCCGAACACGATGTCGAGGGATCCCAGCACCGCGGACACGTCCGCCAGCATGTGCCCCCGGGCCATCCAGTCCAGCGCCTGCAGATGCGAATAGCCCGGCGCGCGGATCTTGCAGCGATAGGGCTTGTTGGTGCCGTCTCCGACCAGATAGACCCCGAACTCGCCCTTGGGAGCCTCCACCGCCGTGTACACTTCGCCGGCGGGGACGTGGAAGCCTTCGGTGTAGAGCTTGAAATGGTGGATCAGCGCTTCCATCGAGCGCTTCATCTCACCGCGGCGCGGCGGCGTGTACTTGGAATTCTCCAGCAGCACCGGGCCCTTGTGCTTGTCCAGCAGGTCCAGGCACTGGTTCATGATCCTCACCGACTGGCGCATCTCTTCCATCCGGACGAGATAGCGGTCGTAGCAGTCACCGTTCTTGCCCAGGGGAATGTCGAAGTCGAGATCCGCATAGATCTCGTAGGGCTGGGCCTTGCGCAGGTCCCAGGCGATGCCCGAGCCCCGCAGCATGACGCCGGTGAAGCCCCAGGCATAGGCCTCGTCCTTGGTCACCACACCGATGTCGACATTGCGCTGCTTGAAGATCCGGTTCGGCGTGATCAGGTTGTCGATATCGTCCAGCAGGCGGGGGAATTCGGCGCACCAGCGGCGGATGTCGGCAATCAGGTCCGGTGTCAGGTCCTGGTGGACGCCGCCGGGACGGTAGTAGTTGGCGTGCAGCCGGGCACCGGACGCGCGCTCATAGAAGATCATCAGCTTTTCGCGCTCTTCGAAGCCCCAGAGCGGCGGGGTCAGCGCACCCACGTCCATGGCCTGGGTCGTGACGTTCAGCAGGTGGCTGAGAATGCGGCCGATCTCGTCGAACAGCACCCGGATGACCTGTCCCCGGTAGGGCACCTCGATCCCGCCCAGTTTCTCGATGGCCAGCACGAAGGCGTGCTCCTGGTTCATCGGGGCCACATAGTCGAGACGGTCGAAGTATGGGGTGTTCTGCAGATAGGTGCGGGCCTCCATCAGCTTTTCGGTGCCGCGATGCAGCAGTCCGATATGCGGATCGACCCGCTCCACCACTTCCCCGTCCAGTTCCAGCACCAGACGCAGCACGCCGTGCGCCGCCGGATGCTGGGGACCGAAGTTGATGTTGAACTTCCGCAGGCGGGTTTCCTCGCCGTCTGCGCTGATCACATGGCCGACGGCCGGGTCGGCGACGGCCGGAGTGTCACTGGCCATGGATGATCTGCTCCGCTTCATATTTCCGGATCAATTCGCTCTCCGCCTCGCTGCGGGTGGTCAGGGCGACCAGGAGGCCTGCCAGCAGCAGCACCACACCGAAGCTCACCACGACGAAGGTCGAAACATCCCACTTGTGATTGATGGCAGCATAGGAGGTCGGGATGGCCAGCAGCACGGACGCGGCTCCGATCAGGGCGCTGCGCAGTTCCACGGCATCCATGCGCCGGATGGTGGAGCCCACCGCCAGGGCCACGACCCCCACCATGATGGCAATCCCCAGGTCCTGGGAGGCCACCTGCGAAACCTCTGGTGCCCGGGTGAACCAGCCGGTCAGCCGGATTCCGATGGTCATCAGAAAGGCCGTCGAGAAGGTCAGAAGAAAGAAGGCCGTTGCCGACCTCAGCGCCTGTCTGGTCATGAACATGCCCTAGCCCCCGGCTTTTTCGTCTCCGGGAAGGACATATTGGGCGCCCTCCCACGGCGACAGGAAATCAAACGCCCGGTACTCCTGAACCAGCTTCACCGGTTCATAGACCACGCGCTTGAGCTCGTCGTCCCAGCGCACCTCGACATAGCCCGTCATCGGGAAGTCCTTGCGCAGGGGATGTCCGTGGAAGCCGTAATCCGTGAGGATCCGGCGAAGGTCCGGGTGTCCGGAGAAGAACACGCCATACATGTCGAAGGTCTCACGCTCGAACCAGTCGGCGCAGGGATGGACCGGCGTCACCGACGGGACGGGGGTGTCCTCGTCCGTCTGCACCTTCACCCGCAGGCGCACGTTCCGGGTGTAGGAGATCAGCTGGTACACCACGTCGAAGCGCAGCGGCCGCTCGGGATAGTCGACGCCGCAGAGATCGGTCAGCTGGTTGAAGCGGAACGCGGTGTCGTCGCGCAACAGCCGCAGCAGCTCCACCACATGCTCGACGGTCGTGTGAACCGTCAGTTCCTCACAGGCCACGTCGAAACGCTGCGCGCGACCGCCGGAGCGATCGAGGATCGCCTGACCGAGCTCATTCAGGGCCTTGCTGGACATGGTCCGTCGTCTCCCCTAGCGCTCGACCGTACCGGTGCGGCGGATCTTCTTCTGCAGTTGCAGCACGCCATAGACCAGGGCTTCCGCCGTCGGCGGGCAACCCGGTACATAGACATCCACCGGCACGATCCGGTCGCAGCCGCGCACCACGGCGTAGCTGTAGTGGTAATAGCCGCCCCCATTGGCGCAGCTGCCCATGGAGATGACGTAGCGCGGTTCCGGCATCTGGTCGTAGACCTTGCGCAGCGCCGGAGCCATCTTGTTGGTGAGGGTGCCGGCGACGATCATCACGTCGGACTGCCGCGGGCTGGCGCGGGGGGCAAAGCCGAACCGCTCGAGGTCATAACGCGGCATGGAGGCCTGCATCATCTCCACGGCGCAGCAGGCCAGGCCGAAGGTCATCCACATCAGCGACCCGGTCCGGGCCCAGTTCACCACGTCTTCCAGCGCGGCCACCACGTAGCCGCGGTCGGCCAGCACGCCATTCAGCTTGTCGAAATAGGGATCGTGCAGCTTGGGATCATAGCCCTCGACCCCTGCCCGCGCGCCAGCGCCCGCCGGCACGATCAGGGAGGACGTCGCACCAACCACCGCGCCGCCCGTCGTGTCGCCCGTGGTCACTCCCATTCCAGGGCCCCCTTCTTCCATTCATAGATAAAGCCGACCAGCAGCACGCCCAGGAAGCCCAGCATCGACCAGAACGCAAACAGCCCGGTCGCATGCGGCATCTTCATCAGGCTGACCGCCCAGGGGAACAGGAACGCCACTTCGAGGTCGAAGATGATGAACAGGATGGCCACCAGATAGAAGCGCACGTCGAACTTCATCCGCGCATCCTCGAAGGCGTTGAAGCCGCACTCATAGGCGGAGATCTTTTCCGGATCCGGATGCTTCGGCGCCAGCGCC
>DAINBM010000144.1:0-6529 GCA_036732965.1 Caulobacteraceae bacterium
TATCTCAGCGGGGTCTTGGCCGCTCACGTCCGTTAACCCCGATTCCTAGCCCTGGCATTACGGCGCTTTCACTTGGGGGATGCCGAAGCGTCTGCTAGGCTTGGCCTTCTCGCCCGGACCTCTTCGGCGGGCATTCATGACACTGGGGATACCTCACGTGACACACTTCCGCGGGCGTTTCGCCGCTCTCGCCCTGATCGCCGTCGTCTCGACCAGCCTGTCCGGCTGTGGTGCCAACACCATTCCGACCAAGGAGGAACTGGCCAAGCAGAAGTGGGCCGACGTCCAGACCGCCTATCAGCGCCGGGCCGACCTGATCCCGAACCTCGTGGCCACGGTGAAGGGCTATGCCGCCCAGGAGAAGTCGGTGCTGGTGGAAGTCGCCGAGGCCCGGGCCAAGGCCACCAGCGTGACGGTGGACCCGTCGGCCATCTCCGACCCCGCCAAGTTCAAGTCGTTCGAGCAGGCCCAGGGCGGTCTGTCCGCCACGCTCGGCCGACTGCTGGTGGTGCAGGAGCGTTATCCCGAGCTGAAGTCGGACCGCAATTTCATGGCCCTGCAGTCACAGCTGGAAGGCACCGAGAACCGCATCTCCATCGCCCGCCGCGACTACAACGAGGCCGCGGCCAGCTACAATCTGGAACTGCACACCTTCCCGGGCGTGCTGTGGGCGTCGACCGTGTACAAGGCGGAGAAGCCCATGTCGCTGTTCTCGGCCACGGCGGCCGCCCAGTCCGCGCCGACGGTCAGCTTTGATGCCGCGCCCGGGTCCGCCCCCGGTTCGGCTCCGCCCGCCAAGCCGTGAGAACCCCAGCCCTGGCCGCCCCGGGGTCCGCCCGTCCGCGGTCGGCCACCCTTTTCGGGTTGATCCTCGCCCTCTGGATGGCGCTGGTCCTGGCGTTCGCGCCTGCGGGCGTCGCCCGTGCGGCGGAGATCAAGTTCCCGGTGCTGACCGGGCGGGTGGTGGATGACGCCCATGTCCTGTCCGCGGACCAGCAGGCGCTGCTGTCGGCGAAGCTGAAGGCGCTGGAGGAGAAGAACGGCCGCCAGCTGGTGGTTGTGACCCTGCCCAGCCTGCAGGGGCAGGAGATCCAGGACTTCGGCTACCAGCTCGGCCGCAAGTGGGGCATCGGCCAGAAGGGCCAGAACACCGGCGTCCTGTTCATCATCGCACCGGCCGAGCACAAGGTCCGTGTCGAGGTCGGCTACGGCCTCGAGCCGGTGCTGACCGACGCCCTGTCCAGCGTCATCCTGCAGGACAAGGTGCTGCCCAGGTTCCGCGAGGGCGACATGGCCGGCGGCATCCTGGACGGCACCGATGCCCTGCTCGAGCAGCTCGGCCTCGACGACGCCACGGCCCATGCCCGGGTGGTGGCGGCGCAACCGCAGACGCGGGTGATCTATCACAAGCGCGGCAGCCCGATCGGGGCCCTGTTCACCCTGTTCATCGTCTTCATCGTCATCAGTTCGATCTTCCGGCGCGGGGGCGGTGGTGGCTGGTTCTGGCCCCTGGTCGTCCTGTCCTCCCTCAACCGGGGCGGTGGCGGCTGGAGCGACGGCGGCGGTGGCGGCAACAATGACAGCTTCGGCGGCGGCGGCGGCGATTTCGGCGGCGGCGGATCGTCGGGAAGCTGGTGAGGCACAGATGATCACGGAAGCCCAGCAACGGGACATCATGGCCGCCGTGGCCAAGGCCGAGGCGGCGACGGACGGGGAGATCGTCTGCGTCTTCGCCCGGCAGGTGTCGCACTATCCGGAAGTGTCCCTCGCTGCCGGGGCCTTTGCCGCACTGGTGCTGCCGCCGGTGGCGCTGGCGCTTGGGGTGCATCCGGCGGCCCTGCTGCACGAGATCCTGGCCGCCAGCGGTGCCCTGTCCGGCTGGGCAGCGGCAGAAACCTCGGCGGATGTGGAAACAGCCATGATCCTCGACGGCTATGCGATCCTGCAGGCGGTCCTGTTCACCCTGGTTGCGGGTCTGGCCACGATCCCGGCCCTGCGGCGGCTGCTGACGCCCGGCTCCCTGAAGCGCCACCGGGTGCACAAGGCGGCCTGGGCCCAGTACGTGGCCACCGGCCTGCACACCACCGACGGGGTCACCGGCGTGCTGATCTTTGCCAGCCTGGACGACCGGGTGGTGGAGATCGTGGCCGAGCCGGCGATCCATCAGAGGGTCGGCACTGCCGTCTGGACCCAGGCCGTGGCCGCGGTCCGCTCCGGCATGAAGGCCGGCGATGCCGTCAAGGGCTTTGTCTCGGCGGTGGAGATCTGCGGTGCCGCCCTGGCCCAGCACTTCCCCACCACCGGCCCGCATGCCAATGCCGTGTCCGACCGCCTCGTGGAGCTGTGAGCCGGTCTTGAACGGTGCCTGGTCCTTCTTCATCGATCGCGGGGGTACGTTCACCGATGTGATCGGTCGCGCTCCCGACGGCACCCTGGTGGTCCGCAAGCTGCTGTCCGAGAGCCCGGAGCACTATGCCGACGCGGCTACCGAAGGCGTGCGCCGGATCCTGGCGGAGATGGCGCCGGGGCGCACACCGTCGGTGCGGGCGGTGAAGATGGGCACCACGGTGGCCACCAATGCCCTGCTGGAGCGCAAGGGCGAGCCCACGGTCCTGGCCATCACCGCTGGTCACGCGGACGCCCTGCGGATCGGCCATCAGGCCCGGCCGCGGCTGTTCGACCGGCAGATCGTGCTGCCGGACCTGCTGCATTCGGCGGTGGTGGAGATCGATGCGCGGGTCACCCACGACGGTGAGGTCCTGCGCGCCCCGGACCCGGATCGGATCCGCCGGGATCTGGCCGCGGCCCATGACCAGGGCTTCCGGGCCATCGCCATCGTCCTGCTGCATGGATATCGCCATACGGCGCACGAGACCCTGGTGGCGGAGATCGCCCGGGAGGTGGGCTTCACCCAGGTGTCGGTCAGTCACGAGGTCAGTCCGCTGATCAAGCTGATCGGCCGGGGGGACACCACCGTGGCCGACGCCTACCTGTCGCCCATCCTGCGCCGCTACATCGATCGGGTCAGCGCCGACCTCGGCCGGGATGTGCGGCTGTTCTTCATGCAGTCCAGCGGCGGGTTGAGCGATGCGGCCGCCTTCCGGGGCAAGGACGCCGTCCTGTCCGGCCCGGCCGGGGGCGTGGTGGGCATGGTCGAGACGGCCAGGCTCGCGGGCTTCGACCGCCTCATCGGCTTCGACATGGGGGGCACCTCCACCGATGTGGCCCATTATGCCGGGACCTATGAGCGGGCCTACGAGACCACGGTGGCCGGCGTCCGCCTGCGCAGTCCCATGATGAGCCTGCATACGGTGGCGGCCGGGGGGGGCTCCATCTGTCGGTTCGACGGGACCCGGCTGCGGGTGGGGCCTGAATCCGCCGGTGCCGATCCGGGCCCGGCCGCCTATCGCCGGGGCGGCCCCCTGACCGTCACCGACTGCAACCTGCTGCTCGGCAAGCTGCAGCCCGACCTCTTCCCGGCCGTGTTCGGGCCGGACGCGGACCAGCCTCTCGACCTTGATGCGGTCCGCCGGGCCTTCGACGGCCTCGCCGCCGAGGTGGCCACGGCCACCGGCACGCCCGCCGATCCCGAGGCCCTGGCCGAGGGCTTCATCACCATCGCCGTGCAGAACATGGCCCGGGCGATCAAGCAGATCTCCATCCAGCGGGGCCACGATGTGGCGGACTATACCCTGGTCTCCTTCGGTGGGGCCGGGGGACAGCATGCCTGTCTGGTGGCGGAGGCGCTGGGCATCCGCCAGGTGATGATCCATCCGCTGGCGGGTGTCCTGTCCGCCTATGGCATGGGCCTCGCCGACGTGGCCGCGCTTCGGGAGCAGACAGTGGAGCTGCCCCTGTCCCGCAACCGGATGCCGGACATGCGCGCGGTGCTGGAGCAGCTGTCGCAGGCTGCGACCTCCGCCCTCGACCCGCAGGCCGTGGGAGACGCGGTGGTGGAGGTCCGCTGGACGGCGCACGTGAAATATGCCGGCGCCGACACGCCCCTGATCCTTCCCTTCGACGCGGCGGACGCCCTGCAGGCCAGCTTCGAGGCGGCGCATCAGCGTCAGTTCGGCTTCATCGCCCCGGAGCGCCCGCTGGTGGTGGAGACCCTGGCGGCGGAGGCCGTGGCCGTGACCTCGACGGTCGACATCTTCCGTCACGACGCACACGAGACCCCGTCGCCCCCCCTGCCGCCCCCCCTGCGGGAGGCCCGGGTGCGCTTCGATGGGCTCACCGTCACCGTGCCCGTGCATGACCGCGACCGGCTGACCCCCGGCATGCGCATCGACGGCCCCGCCATCGTGCGGGAGGCCACCGCCACCACCGTGCTGGAGCCCGGCTGGCACGCACGGATGGACGCGGACCGCTGCCTCATTCTCACCCACCATGCGGCCCGCCTGCGCGAGCCCGGGGACACGGGCCTCGATCCGGTGCGCCTCGAGGTGTTCAACAACCTGTTCATGACCATCGCCGAGCAGATGGGCGTGACCCTGCAGAACACCGCCTATTCGGTGAACATCAAGGAGCGGCTCGACTTCTCCTGCGCCCTGTTCGACCGGGACGGGGCCCTGATCGCCAATGCGCCGCACATGCCGGTGCATCTGGGCTCCATGGGCGACAGCGTGCGGGCGATCATGACGGCGCGGCAGACGGACGGACGCGGACTGCGACCGGGGGACGTCTACATGCTGAACGCCCCCTACAACGGCGGGACGCACCTGCCGGACGTGACCGTGATCATGCCGGTCTTCGACGGGAAGGGGTCGCGGCTGGGCTTCGTCGCCGCCCGGGGACACCAGGCCGATATCGGCGGGATCACGCCGGGATCCATGCCTCCCATGAGCCGGACGGTGGAGGAGGAGGGCGTGCTGATCGACAATGTCCTGCTCGTCCGCGACGGTCGGTTCCTGGAGGCGGACGTCCGCCGTCTGCTGGCCTCCGGCGACTGGCCCGCCCGCAACCCCGACCAGAACATCGCCGATCTCAAGGCCCAGGTGGCAGCCTGCGTCTCCGGGGCGGAGGCCCTTGTGGACCTGATGAATGTCCAGGGCCGGGCGGTGGTCGAGGCCTATATGGGCCATGTGAAGGCCAATGCGGCGGAGGCGGTGCGCCGGGTCATCGACCGGTTGCAGGACGGAAGCTTCCGGCTGGAGATGGACGACGGGGCGGTGATCGCGGTCAGCGTCCGGGTCGATCGCAGCGCCCGGACCTGCGTGGTGGACTTCACCGGATCCAGCGACCAGCGGCCCAACAATTTCAATGCGCCCTGGTCCGTGTGCCGGGCGGCCGTGCTCTATGTGTTCCGGACCCTGATCGATGACGACATTCCGCTGAACGACGGCTGCATGCTGCCGATCACCCTGATCGCGCCGGAGGGGTCGATGCTCAACCCCCGCTATCCCGCCGCGGTGGTGGCGGGCAATGTGGAGACCAGCCAGGCCATCACCGATGCCCTGTACGGGGCCCTGGGCGCCCTGGCGGCCAGCCAGGGGACCATGAACAACCTGACCTTCGGGGACGCGCGGCGGCAGTACTACGAGACCATCTGCGGCGGGGCCGGGGCCGGAGACGGATTCGACGGGGCCAGTGCGGTGCAGACCCACATGACCAATTCCCGCCTGACCGATCCCGAGGTGCTGGAGAGCCGGTTTCCCGTGGTGCTGGAGCGGTTCTCCATCCGCCGCGGATCCGGCGGGGCCGGACAATGGCGCGGCGGCGACGGGGTGGTGCGGGAACTGATGTTCCGCGAGCCGATGACCGTGGCGATCCTCTCCAATCGGCGCCGCGTGCCGCCGTTTGGCCTCGCCGGGGGGGAGGCGGCGGCCACGGGTCTCACCGAGGTGCTGCGGACGGACGGGTCGGTCCAGCAGCTGGGCTCGGCGGAAGCGACAGAGGTGGCGGCCGGTGACCGGGTGCGGGTGATGACCCCCGGGGGGGGCGGCTATGGCCCGCCGGGCCTGCGCGGACAGAAGGACTAGGGCGTGCCGCCGCATGGGCCGGACCTTCTGCCGCTGATCGGGGTTGCGGTGCTGGTGATCGGCTTCGTGGTCCGGCTGAATCCGCTGGCGGTGGTCGCGGTGGCCGCCTGGGCCGCCGGGCTGGCGGCGGGCCTGTCGCCCCTGCAGGTTCTGGGCGCCCTGGGCAAGGCCTTCAACGACAACCGCTATGTGAGCCTGATCTGGCTGGTGGTCCCGGTGGTGGGCGTGCTGGAGCGCGCCGGCCTGCGCGACCGGGCCCGGCAGGCGGTGGCACGCCTCCGCGGCCCGGGCGGCGGCCCGTTGAGCGTGGGGCCGTTGCTCTTGTCCTATTTCGTCCTGCGACAGATCACCGCCGCCCTGGGAATGACGGCCCTCGGCGGACAGGCCCAGATGGTCCGTCCCCTGATCGCCCCCATGGCCGAGGCCGCCGGGGATGCCATGACCGAGCCGGGCCTCACCCCCGACCAGCGGGACCTGGTGCGCGCCCATGCGGCGGCCACGGACAATATCGCGGTCTTCTTCGGCGAGGACATCTTCATCGCCTTCGG
>DAINBM010000145.1:0-6517 GCA_036732965.1 Caulobacteraceae bacterium
CCCGGGGCGGTGCAGGGGACGGCGACCGTCACCAACAGCGCCAACCAGACCGTCTGGTCGGGTCCCCTGAGCCAGCTCGGTGCCGGTTCCAACAGCTTCAGCTGGAACGGCAAGGACGCCTCCGGGCGCCAGCTGCCGGACGGCGGCACCTATACCCTGTCGATCTCCGCCCAGGATGCCGCGTCGGGGAGCGTCCCCGCCACGCCGCAGGTCGCCGGGGTGGTGACCAGCATCCAGCAGAATTCCACCGGCCAGACCGTGGTCGGCATCGGCAAGACGACCGTTCCGGTCACCACCATCAGCTCCATCACCACTTCCTGACCCGCAAGGTCTTCAGGCTCGAGAACAAGGACGTGCTTCCATGAGTATCAACAGTGCACTGGCCGCCGGCGTCACCGGACTTGTCGCCAATACCTCCGCGATCAGCGCGATCTCGGACAACATCGCCAATGCCAACACCGTCGGCTACAAGAAGGAAGGCGTGGACTTCGCCTCCATCGTGACGGCCCAGGCGGCCAAGGGGCTCTATTCCGCCGGCGGCGTGTCCGCCAGTGCGGCCGCCATGGTGTCGCAGCAGGGCCAGCTCAACCAGAGCAGCTCCAACACCGATCTCGGGATCAATGGCTCGGGCCTGTTCATCACCACCACCGATCCCACCAATACCAGCGCCACCGATCCGCGGATGTTCACCCGGGCGGGGGCCTTCACGGTGGACAGCCAGGGTTATCTGAAGAACAGCGGCGGCTATTATCTGCAGGGCTGGCTGGCGGATCCGCAGGGCATCATCACGCCGAACCCCACCGACCTGACCCAGCTGAAGACCATCAACGTCCTCACCCAGGGCGGGGCCGCCTCTCCGACCACGGCGGTGGCGGTCAGCGGCAACCTGCAGTCCACCACCACCCCCAGTGCCGCCGCGGTGGCGGCGGCGGCGACACCGGTGGGGGCAGGCGCCTACAATGCCGCGACCAACTCCATGGCCATGTACAATGCCAGCGCCGGGACGGGCGTGAAGCCGGACTTCTCGATCCAGATCCCAGTGGCCGACAGCCAGGGCGGACCGCACACGGTGGAGCTCGACTTCCTGAAGTCGACGGTGGCCAACCAGTGGTACGCCGAGGCGCGGGCCGTTCCGGCCACCGACCTGCAGACCGGAACCGGTCTCTCCAACGGCCAGATCGCCACGGGCATGGTCGCCTTTTCCCCCACGGGACAGTACGATCCGGCCAACTCCACCCTGTTCGGGGCCGGCAACACCTCGCCCACCATCGCGATCGGGGCCTCCACCGTGACGCCGACTGCCGGCAGCGTCAGCTGGGCCTCGGGTCTGGGGCTCGCCGCGCAGAACATCAGCCTGTCGCTCAGCACCGCCCCGGGGGACCTGACCCAGTTCGCCAGCCAGTCCGTGACCCAGTCCATCACCACCAACGGCACGAACTTCGGCAACCTGAGCAACGTGACGGTCGACAACAAGGGCTATGTGACCGCCAACTACGACAATGGCGTGTCCCGGCAGATCGCCCAGGTGGCCATTGCCACCTTCCCCAACCCCAACGGGCTGACGGCGGTGTCGGGGGACGCCTACCAGGTCTCGAGCAGCAGCGGGGCCTACAATCTGAAGGCGCCCGGCTCCGGCGGGGCGGGCACGGTTTCCCCCTCGACACTGGAATCGTCCACCGTCGATCTGTCCACGGAGTTCACCAACCTGATCGTGACCCAGCGGGCCTATTCCGCCTCCTCGAAGGTGATCACCACGGCCGATCAGATGCTGCAAGATTTACTTGGAATAATTCGGTAATATTTGAGGCGTGAGCTGTATTTACGTCTCGTTCAGACCTCGGCTTAAGGTGTACCAGAAAGACACGCGAATGGTCATTCAATTTTTACTATTCGAATTAAGCCGATGTTATGTGGTGACGGGTAGAGTGCTGCTCATTGGTGATGGGAAGGCTTACAAGCCATGTTGCAGCAACAACGCCTGAATAACAAAGGCGAGAAGTACGTGATCGGCCCGACGGGCGCACCGTTGACCCTGGCCGACCTTCCGCCGGTGAACACCCAGCGATGGGTGATCCGGCGCAAGGCCGAGGTGGTGGCTGCGGTGCGTGGGGGGCTGCTCACGTTCGACGACGCCTGTGAGCGCTACAAGCTCACGAACGAGGAGTTCATCGCCTGGCAGCAGGCGATCGACAAGCATGGTCTGGCGGGTCTGCGCACGACGCGGATCCAGCAGTATCGCGAATAGCCCGATGGCCACCCGGCGTTCGACCGCCGGATGCGTGTCCACGGTCCGACGGATCGACAACGCCTCGCGGCCCTGGCTGCGGGGCGTTGTTGCGTCTTGCGGGCGGCCCCCTGGGCCGGCTTGGCGCGATTTGTTTACGAATTGGGGTCCCGGGGGGGCGTCATTAAAGTCCCATTTACCAGACACCCGGTAATTCCTGCCTACCGGGGTGGGGTGACCAGGCTCCCGTCATCTGGGTGAGGTGGGTGTGCAGGGTTTCTTTCAGGCGCTGGAGCGCTTCGGCGTAGGGCGATTGGCGGCGATCATGGGATCGGCCTTCGGGCTGGTGGCCGTGCTCGTCATGCTGATGACCCATGTCGGCGGCGACGCGAAATCCCTCCTCTATTCCAACCTCGACCTGAAGGAGGCCTCCCAGATCACCGGGGCCCTCGACGCGGCCGGGATCAAGTACGAGGTCAAGGGTGACGGCACGACCATCATGGTCGACCGGGACAAGGTGGCCCAGACCCGCGTCATGCTGTCGTCCAAGGGCCTGCCGACCTCCGGCTCCGTGGGCTACGAGATCTTCGACAGCGCGCCGGCCCTCGGCCAGACCGATTTCGTGCAGAACATCAATGCCAAGCGCGCCGCGGAAGGGGAGCTCGCCCGGACGATCCGTTCGATCCAGGGGGTGAGCCAGGCCAAGGTGCTCCTGAACATCCCCAAGCGCGCCCTGTTCGAGCAGGAGCAGGACGAGCCCTCGGCCTCGGTGATGGTGGAGACGGCGGGACGCAAGCTGAGTTCGGATCAGGTGCGGGCGATCCGCAACCTGGTGGCCGCGGCGACGCCCAATCTCAAGCCGACCCGGGTGGCGATCACCGACCAGACCGGTGCCATGCTGGCGGGCATGGATGATCCCGGGGCCGCGGGCGGCGCGGTCTCCGCCGAGCAGAGCGACGTGGAAGAACGGATCAAGCGTCAGGTCCGGGATCTGGTGGAAGGCGTGGTCGGGGCCGGCAAGGTGCGGGTCACCGTGGCCGCCGATCTGGACAAGAGCCGGGTCACCACCCAAGAGGAGAAGTTTGATCCCGACGGGCAGGTGGTGCGGTCCACCGCCACGGGCACCGACGTCAACAAGGAGGACAAGCCCTCCGGATCCGGCGGCGTCACCGCCTCTCAGAACATCCCCGGTGCGCAGAACACCAATGGGTCACAGCAGCAGACCACGGCCTCCAACAAGTCCGAGGAGACCACCAACTACGAGATCTCCAAGTCGGTGAAGACCACGGTGGTCGAGCCGGGCCAGCTGAAGAAGCTGTCGGTGTCGGTGGCGGTGGACGGGATCACCCCGCTGGGCGCGGGCGGCAAGCCGGGTCCGTACCAGGCGCGCTCCGCCGAGGAGATGCAGCGGATCGAGTCCCTCGTCCGCGCCGCCGTCGGCTTCGACGAAAAGCGCGGCGATCAGCTGCAGGTCGTGAATGTGCGCTTCGAGCGGGCCCCGGATGCCCAGGGGGCCGCCCCGGGCTTCAGTCTCGACAAGGGCGACATGATGCGCATCGCCGAGCTGGCGGTGATGGTCGTGGTCACCGGCCTGCTGATGTTCTTCGTGGTGCGGCCGATGCTCCGCCCCGGGATCGTCGTGGGTCCCGGCGGCGCCGCGACGCTGAACGGCCGGCCGATGCAGCTGACCGGATCCGCCGGGGCGGATGGCGTGACCGCGGCCACCCCCGTCGCTGCGGCCGACAACGAGTTCGATCAGCGCATCGATATCGCCAAGATCGAAGGCCAGGTTAAGGTTTCATCGGTCAAGAAGGTCTCCGAATTCATTGAAAACCATCCGGAGGAATCGATCTCGATCCTCCGCAGCTGGCTGCATGAGGGCTGATGGCGGCGGTTCGTAAAAAAGCGGCGATCGATGACGCCAGCAAGCTGTCCGGGGTGGAAAAGGCCGCGGTGGTGCTGCTGGCGCTGGGGGAGGATCATGCCGGCCTGTGGGAGGCCCTGGACGACGAGGAGATCAAGGAGATCTCCCAGGCGATGTCCAGCCTCGGCACGGTCTCGTCCTCCGTCGTGGAGGCCCTGCTGGTGGAGTTCGTCTCCGGCATGTCGTCCACCGGGGCGATCATGGGCTCCTTCGAGCAGACCCAGCGCCTGCTGACCGCCTTCCTCCCCCCGGAGAAGGTCGAGCACCTGATGGAGGAGATCCGCGGTCCGGCGGGTCGGACCATGTGGGACAAGCTCGGCAATGTGAACGAGGCCGTGCTCGCCAACTATCTGAAGAACGAGTACCCGCAGACCGTCGCCGTGGTGCTGTCCAAGATCAAGGCCGAGCACGCCAGCCGGGTCCTGTCGGCGCTGCCCGAGGACTTCGCCCTGGAGTGCGTGACCCGGATGCTGCGCATGGAGCCGGTGCAGCGGGACATCCTGGACAAGATCGAGCAGACCCTGCGCACCGAGTTCATGTCCAACCTGGCCCGCACCTCCAAGCGCGACAGCCACGAGATGATGGCGGACATCTTCAACAATTTCGACCGTCAGACCGAAGGGCGGTTCATCGCCGCCCTGGAGGAGCGCAACCGGGAATCGGCCGAGCGGATCCGCGCCCTGATGTTCGTCTTCGAGGACCTGTCCAAGCTCGATCCGGGCGGGGTGCAGACCCTTCTGCGGGCGGTGGAGAAGGACCAGCTGGGCCTGGCCCTGAAGGGGTCATCCGACACCCTGCGGGAGATGTTCTTCTCCAACATGAGCGAACGCGCGGCCAAGATCATGCGCGAGGACATGGAAAGCATGGGCCCCGTGCGTCTGAAGGACGTGGACCAGGCCCAGATGGCCATGGTCCAGGTGGCCAAGGACCTTGCCGCCAAGGGCGAGATCATGCTGGCCGGGTCCGGCGGCGACGACGAGCTGATCTACTGACATGACCCAGCCGCCCCCCGCCAAGTTCCTGTTCGATACGGTGTTCGACAACGGGGCCGTCGTGTCGTCGAGCCGGGCCAAGCGCCACTTCACCGTCGAGGATGTGGAGCAGGCCCGCGCCGAGGGGCGGGCCGAAGGCGAGCGCTCCGTCACGGCCCTGGCCGAGGCCGACATGGCCGCAACCCTGCACGATATCGCCGCGAGCCTGCGCCAGGCCATGGGCGCCCTGGCGTCCCTGGCACACGAGCATCGCCGGGCCAGCGCGGAACTGTCTCTCGCCTGTGCCCGGCGGATCGCCGATGCCGCCCTGGACCACTTTCCCCAGGCCCCGGTGGAGGCCGCCCTCGGGGCCCTGTCGCAGGAGCTGGCCGCCGAACCGCGCCTGCTCGTGCGCGCCCCGGAGGCGCAGGCCGAGCGGCTGGCCGATGTTCTGACGACCACGGCCGAGCGGATGGGCCTCGTCTGCCAGATCGTGGTCCGGATCGATCCCTCCCTGCCCCGGGCCGCCTTCGGCTTCGACTGGGGGGACGGCAAGGCCCAGTTCGATCCGGTCGCGGCCGAAGCGGCCGTGGCCGAAGCCCTCGCCACCGCGCTCGCGGCCGAGGGCCTGCACGGTGAACCGATTGTCCTGGAACAGGTGTCCTGACCATGAGCGACGAGACCCTCAATCTGGAACAGTTCAACGCCCCGACGCTCCAGCCCCCGTCGGAGGACTTCGAGGAAAAGACCGCCAATGACCTGGCCCCGGTGTTCGATGTGCCGGTGCAGATCTCGGCGGTGATCGGCAAGACCACCATGTCCGTGGCCGATCTCCTGAAGCTCAACCACGGCAGCGTGCTGGAGCTGGACCGCAAGGTCGGCGAGGCCATCGACATCTATGTGAACAACCGCCTGGTAGCCCGGGGCGAGGTCGTCGTCATCGACGAGCGCCTGGGCGTGACCATGACGGAAATCATCAAGGACGGCGACACCAACGCCTGATCGGGCGTCGGCGGTTGTCTAGAGGCAAGGAGAACGGATCATGCGGCTTCTGGTAGTCGGCCGGCTGAACGGGCAGCTGGCAGCGGCGGTGAAGATGGCCATGTCCACGGGGGCCAAGGTCGCCCACGTCGAGACCATCGTCCAGGCCACCCACGCCCTGCGCGCAGGCCAGGGGGCGGACCTGATGATGGTCGACTACGACCTCGACATCGCGGGGCTCATCCTTGCCAATGATGCGGAGCGGATCTTCTGCCCCGTGGTGGCCTGCGGCGTGGCCGCCGATCCCCAGCGGGCGGCAGACGCCATCCGTGCGGGGGCCAAGGAGTTCATTCCCCTGCCGCCGGATCCGGAGCTGATCGCTGCGGTGCTGGCGGCGGTGTCCAACGACCAGCGACC
>DAINBM010000146.1:0-6509 GCA_036732965.1 Caulobacteraceae bacterium
CCCGGATCCGGCGCGTCGACGAGGTCAGGCTGATAGACGGCCAGCACGTGCCCGGTCAGCTGTCCCACCAGATCGGCCCGGTCGTGGAACGCGTGCCGCTGGAACCCGCCGAAGCGGATGGAGCCGTGGGTCCGCCGCACCAGCACCGCCGACCGGGTGGGCGACGGCTCGTCGTTGCGCTCCAGCGCCTCGCCCGTCTCCATCAGCGACACGGAATGGGAGGTGTTCACGCCCAGCGCCTCCAGCATGGCCGTGGCCAGCACCTCCCGCACCCCGCCCTTCAGGGTCAGGCGACCGTCGCCAAAGCGCGAATAGGGGGTGCGTCCGCTGCCCTTGGTGGACAGGTCGGACAGGCGACCGGTGCCGGTCTCCCGCAGCTGGGCGAAGAGGAAGCCCCGCCCGTCCCCCAGATCGGGATTGTAGGTCCGGAACTGGTGGCCGTGATAGCGCACGGCCAGCGGCTGCGGCTGGGCCCCCGGCAGGGGTTCCAGCCGTCCCAGATGGGCCAGGATCTGCGCCTCGTCCAGCAGACCGAGCCCGAGGCGGCCCAGTACCCGATGATTGACGAACCGCGGCACGGTCATGGGAAACACGGCCGGGCGAACCGGATCGGCGAATTCGGGTCCGAGGCTGCGGAACAGGGTTTCCGGCCGGTAGGTCTCGCGGATCAGCATCCGGCCGGCATCTCGGCGGCGATCATTGGGACGAGACCAGGACGAGGTGCCGGCGCTGACGGGGCAGGTCCGGCGGATCATAGGGCGAGGGCCGGACGACCGTCCGCCCACGACCGCGCACCACCGCGGGCAGCAGTCCGGACTCCACATGCTCGGCCGTCAGGCTCAGCTTGGCGTCGCACCATTCGAGGATGTAGCGATTATGCCCCCGGCCGGGGGGGGCGACGCTGACCACGCGCTTGTGCGGAAACTGCTGCTTCAGGACCCGGGCGGTCGCCGCATGGTCGCCGTCGGCGGTGATCAGATAGGCGACGTCGAACAGATTGGCGTGGGCGTCGTTCAGCACGCTGAGCGCCATGTTCACATCCCCCTGCTTCTCCGTCCACGAGGTCCAGCGGTGACCGCAGGCGTTACAGCCGTTGGTATGGGCCACGAAGTGCCCCAGCATGCAGTTCACACCCCGGGCCTCGAGGGCGCTGATATAGGCCGCGTGCCGCAACTGGCGGGCACGGCTGGTCGGTTTGAAGGCGGTGCACCAGACCGAACGCTTCAGCACCTGATCCCGGGGAAGGACCCCCCGCATCAGTCCGGGGATGTCGAGCCACTTCAGGTACGGACGTTTCAGGTCATCCAGCGCGTGATAGAGGTTGAACCAGTCCACATAGACGGCGGCCCGTTTTCTGAAGACCGGCGGACGCCACCTGCCCCGCGCGATCTCGACGATCTCACGGCCGGTCTTGCGCGACGTGGCACGCGGGGCCGCGGGGGATTCCTGCGCCGGGCCGGTTTCCCGCGCCTCTGGTCCAGACATGACTGTTACTCACACCGCCGCGACACGCCGGACGCGCAGGGGTTAACACTTCCCTACATGCGGTCCGGCGACTCGATTCCCAGCAAGCGGAGCGCAGAGTCAAGCTGATCCAGCGTGACTTTTGCAAATCCGAGGCGTGACGCCCGGATATTCGCGTCCTCCGCCACCAGAATCGGACAGCCGGCATAGAACTTCGAGAAGGTCTGGGCCAGCCGGTAGGCATGCTCGGCGATCAGGTTCGGCGCACGCTTGGCATAGGCTTCGGTCAGGGCGGTGTCATAGGCGTCCAGCGCCAGCGTCAGTTCCCGCTCTGCCGGTTCGGCCACGATGATCGGGCCGGGGGCCACCCCCTGCTCCGCCGCCTTGCGCAGCACCGACTTGATCCGCACCGACTGATACAGGAGGTAGGGGCCGGTCTTGCCCTCGAAGCTCATGAATCGATCGATGTCGAACACGTAGGAGGTGCCGCGGAAATTGCCCAGGTCCGCGAACTTCAGCGCCGCGACCGCCACCTTGTGCGCGGTGTCCTCGAAGACCTCCGGCGACAGCTCCGCGCCCAGCCCGGCTTCCTGCAGACGCGTCCGCGCCTTGTCCCGGGCCATCTCGATAAGATCGTGCAGCTTCAGCACGCCCCCTTCGCGGGTCTTGAACGGCTTGCCGTCCGGACCGTTCATGGTGCCGAAGCCGATATGCTCCAGTTCCCCCTCGGCGGCATAGCCCGCCAGCCGGGCCGCGCGGAACACCTGCTCGAAATGGTCCGCCTGCCGCTGGTCCACCACATAGAGCATCAAGCCGGGATCCATGCGCCGGCGACGATCGAGGATCGTCGCCAGATCCGTGGTGCCGTACATGGCAGAGCCCTCGGACGAGACCACCAGCAGGGGCGGCAGCTCGCGCTTGTCCCCCTCCTGCGCCACGCGGACGATCCGGGCCCCCTGATCGAGTTCCAGCAGACCCTTCGCGTCCAGCTCGGCGACCATGTCCGGGATCAGCGGGTCGGCATCGCTTTCCCCGTTCCAGAGGTCGAAGCGGATGTCGAGGGCGTTGAACTCCCGCTCCAGCGCCGTGCGGCTGACCTCGACAAAGCACCGCCAGAGGGCGCGGTAGCCGGGTCGTCCCCCCTGCAGCAGCGCTGTCGCCCGGCGGGCCCGGTCACGATACTCCGTGTCTGTCTTGGCCCGGGCCGCAGCTATGGGATAGAGCCGCTCCAGATCGGCCAGGCTGACGGGGCTCTCCGTCGGAAACGGGCCCTCTCCCTCTGCCAGGAACGCCAGGTCAGGCTGCTCGTCCCCCACGGCCACGATCAAGAGGCCCATCTGGAAGCCCCAGTCGCCGAAATGCGCGTCGCCCCAGACCTGATCGCCGCGGAACCGGAACAGGCGCTTGAGGCTCTCGCCGATGATCGAGGCGCGCAGGTGGCCCACATGCATGGGCTTGGCCACGTTCGGCCCGCCGTAGTCCACCACGACCCGCCGCGGGACCTCGGCGAGGGATGCGCCGAGCCGCGGGTCCGCCGCGATCTCCTGCGCCCTTCGGGTCAGTTCGGCGTCGGTCAGAACCATGTTGATGAAGCCCGGACCGGCAATCTCGACCCTGGCCAGACGCGGGTCGTCCTGCAGAGCCGCCACCACCTGCTCGGCCAGGGCCCGGGGGTTGGCTCTGGCCGCCTTGGCCGCAGCCAGCGCGCCATTGCACTGGAAATCGGCCAGGTCCGGTCTGTCGGACACGGTGACGCGGCCGAACGCACCGTCCAGCCCGGTCGAGGTAAAGGCGGCACAGACGGCGTCGCTCAGCCGCCGCTTCAGATCGGTCATGGACGGGGTCGCCTGGGTCTTTGAACTTACTTGGGGGCGGAATCCGCCGCCGGGGTGGCGGCCGGCGCCCCCGCCGGTGGGGTCTGCGGTGCCGCGGGCTTGGGTGTGGCAGCGGTACTGAAGGCGTTCATCCGGAAGCGCTTGCCGTCACGATTGAAGGCCGCCATGGCTGGCGTCACGTCAAAGCCGACCAGCACTTCGAAATTCGAGCCGTTCACCGTGGCCGTTGCCCGGGGGATCTCCACACCATTCACGTCGTCGACCACCAGCATCCGGTCCTCGCCCGGCTTGAAGTCGGCGTGAAGGTTGAAATATTCCTTGGCCAGCACGGTCCGGTTGCGGAGCGTGACCGCGACCCAGTAGCGGTAATCCTTGGACTGGCCGGCGGCCTGGGCACCCCGGCCCAGTGCAAAGCCGACCGCGATCTGCATCTTGATCGGCTCGCTGCCCTTGTAGCTGCAGGAGGCGCGGATCCCTTCGATCTCGCCGGTATAGCCCACGGCCTGGACGGATTCCTTGTTGGCCTTCAGTTCCACGTAGCGGCCGGCGTCGTAAAGGACGCGCACGAACGGACAGGGACCTGCCGCGTTGATCTTCGGCAGAGGGGCCTGTCCCAGGGACCACTCCTTCTCCTTCTGCTTCTTCTTCTTGTCGGCCTCGTCCTCGGCCTTGCGCCGCTCGTCGTCCTCCTGCTGGCTGCGCGCCTGAGCGTAGCTCTTGGAGGTCGGAACAGCGACCATCAGGCCGATGCCGAGAAGGGCGAACAGGAGTCGACGCATGGGCAAGATCCGGGTCGGCCGCGCAGAACTGCATGAGAAGGGCGCGTGGGTCACTGCGCAGTCCTTTATCGACTTCGTGCCGACCTCGCAATCAAACCTGAACGACAAGCACGCATGGCCGCTGGCGCCGCGCCGAAGGCCGCCCTA
Organism: Caulobacteraceae bacterium; assembly: GCA_036732965.1. Taxonomy (GTDB): domain Bacteria; phylum Pseudomonadota; class Alphaproteobacteria; order Caulobacterales; family Caulobacteraceae; genus CAIMFV01. The sequence goes on from DAINBM010000146.1 coordinate 4,226, forward strand.
AGTTCGCCACATGACCGCGTCCCCATCCTCCGTTCCGTCCGCGCCCCGCGCGCCCCTGACCGTCCGTCTGGCGAGCCCCCGGGGCTTCTGTGCCGGTGTCGACCGGGCCATCCAGATCGTCGAACGGGCCCTCGAGAAGTTCGGGGCTCCGGTCTATGTGCGGCACGAGATCGTCCACAACCGGTATGTGGTGGAACGACTGCGCGCCATGGGGGCCGTGTTCGTCACCGAGCTGGACCAGTGCCCGGACGACCGCCCGGTGGTGTTCTCGGCCCATGGCGTCCCCAAGTCCGTACCCGCCGCCGCCCGGTCCAGGGATCTCCTGTTCCTCGATGCCACCTGCCCGCTGGTGTCGAAGGTCCATCTGGATGCGGAGCGGCATTTCGACGCCGGTCGGGAGATCGTGCTGATCGGTCATGCGGGACATCCGGAGGTGATCGGCACCCTGGGCCAGCTCCCGGACGGGGCCATCACTCTGGTGGAGACGGTCAGCGACGTGGCCAGCCTGCAGCCCCGCGATCCCGGCAATCTGGCCTTCGTCACCCAGACGACCCTGTCGGTGGACGACACCGCAGAGATCGTGGCCGCGCTCAAGTCCCGCTTTCCCCAGGTGGTGTCCCCGCACCGAGAGGACATCTGCTATGCCACCACCAACCGTCAGGAGGCGGTGAAGCGTATCGCGCCGGGTTGCGACCTGGTGCTGGTGGTCGGCTCGAAGCGCTCGTCGAATTCCCAGCGTCTGGTGGAGGTCGCCGTGCGCAGCGGTGCCCGCCATGCCCACCTCGTGGACAGCGCCGACGACATCGACCCGGCCTGGCTCGAGAATGTCCGGCGGGTGGGGCTGACCGCCGGAGCCTCGGCACCGGAGGTGCTGGTCGACGGCGTGCTCGACCATTTCGCTGCCGCCTTCGACCTCACGGTGGAGGAACAGGGTGCCGTGCGGGAGACCGTGACCTTCAAGCTGCCGCGCCTGCTGACAGATGCCGACTGACATCGCAAGCACACCCGTCACCCCTTGACCGGCGGGGTTCGCCCGACGATCAAGCGGAATGGCCGTCTACACCCACATCACCGACTCGGACCTCATCGCCTTCCTGGCGGACTACGACCTTGGTCGTCTGCGGGCCTTCAAGGGCATCGCCGAAGGGGTCGAGAACTCGAACTTCCTGGTTGAAACGGACCAGGCGCGGTTCATCCTGACCCTCTACGAGCGGCGGGTCGCAGAGGCGGACCTGCCCTATTTCCTCGAATTGATGCGGCATTTGGCCGCAACGGGCTTTCCAAGCCCCCTGCCGCAGCGGGATCGGGCCGGACGGATGCTGAAGACGCTGCAGGGTCGTCCCGCCGCCATGGTCAGCTTCCTCCCGGGCGAGTCGGTCACCGCGCCGAGCCCGACCCACTGCCGGGAACTGGGCACCGGTCTTGCGCGCATGCATGCCGCGGCCGCGGACTTCACCGGCTTTCGCTCCAACAGCCTGGGCCAGGCGAGCTGGGCGGGGCTCTTCGCCCCCCATGCCGCCGAGGCCGACGCCCTGCAGGCGGGCCTCGCGCCGGTGATTGCCGCGGATCTGGCCGCGGTGGGCGAGCTGTGGCCGAGCAGTCTGCCGCAGGGCGTGATCCATGCGGACCTGTTCCCGGACAATGCCTTCTTCCTCGACGACGCCTTCTCCGCGGTGATCGACTTCTACTTCGCGTGCAACGACATCATCGCCTACGATCTGGCGGTGTGCCTCAACTCCTGGTGCCACGGCCCGGACGGGACCCTCAGCCTGCCCCATGCCCGGGCGATGATCGAAGGCTATGAGCGCCACCGCCGTCTGAGCGACGCGGAGGTCGCGGCCCTGCCCGTCCTGGCCCGGGGCGCAGCCCTGCGCTTCTTCCTGACGCGACTGATCGACTGGGGGTCGACGCCGGCCGGTGCGCTGGTCAGGCCGAAGGATCCCATGGAATATGCCGCCAAGCTCGCCTTCCACCGGGCCCATGCCGGGCAGCCGCACGCCTACGGCGTTCAGCGATGACCCCGAAGGTCATCATCTACACGGACGGGGCGTGCAGCGGGAATCCCGGCCCCGGGGGCTGGGGGGCAATCCTGATGTCCGGTGCCCACGAGCGCGAGATCTGCGGCGGCGAGCCGGCGACCACCAACAACCGCATGGAAATGATGGCCGCGATCCAGGCTCTGGAGACCCTCAACAAGCCCTGCCGGGTGGAACTTCACACCGACAGCCAGTACCTGTGCCAGGGAATTTCGGAATGGCTCCCCGGCTGGAAGAAGCGCGGCTGG